>DAOTXG010000534.1:0-10412 GCA_034435515.1 Anaerolineales bacterium | reverse complement strand
CTCATCCTGGCTCCCAGCGACCGAACGGCGACGGTGACGCTGGGCGTGCAGCAATTCCTCGGCCAGTTTGTGAGCGACTGGAACGCGGTGCTGGCCTCGCTCACCCTGGCGATGATCCCGATTCTCATCCTCTACATCATCTTCTCGCGCCAGATGATGCGGAGCATTACAGCGGGCGCGATCAAGTAGGGGCGACCGCAAGGGTCGCCCGCCCCAACCAGGTTCAGGAGAGGTCCCTATGAAAGTCGGCATTGTCGGCGCCGGGTCCATGGGCGCGACGCACGCCGCCGGGTGGGCCGAAACCCCGGCGGTTATCGGGGGCTTCGTGGCCGAGACCGAGCCGGAAGCGCAACGCCTGGCGGCGAAGTCTGGAGCGCGCGTCTATCCCGACCTCGCCGCGCTCGTCGCGGACGTGGATGTGGTGGACATCTGCACGCCCACCCACCTACACCATCCCATGGCCCTGCAAGCGGCGGCGGCGGGCAAACACATCGTCTGCGAGAAGCCGCTGGCGCGCACCGTGACGCAAGCGCAGGCGATGATCGCCGCCTGCCGCCAGGCCGGGGTCAAATTGCTCGTCGCCCACGTCGTCCGCTTCTTCCCGGAATACGCGCTCGCCAGGCAGACGGTGGCAAACGGAGACATCGGGCGGCCGACCGTCATCCGGCTGGCGCGCGGTAGCTTCCGGCCCAAGAAGCCGGCGGGCAACTGGTTCCTGGACTTCGAGAAATCCGGCGGGATGATGCTGGACTTGATGATCCACGATTTTGACTACGCGCGCTGGGTGGCAGGCGAAGTGGAGAGCGTGTTCGCGAAGAGCGTCGGCCACTCGCGACCGGGCGCGGCGATTGATTACGGGATGGCCATCCTGACGCACGCGAGCGGCGCGCTCTCGCACGTCGCGGGCGCGTGGGCTTACCCGCCGCCTACCTTCCGCACCCGGCTGGAGATCGCGGGCGACGCCGGGTTGATCGAATTCGACTCCGACGCCGCCGCTCCGATCCAAATGCTCCTGCAAAAGGCGAGCGGCGAGTCGCCGGATGTGGGCCTGCCCGCCAGCCCGTTGAGCGAAAGCCCCTACACGACGCAGATCAAAGAGTTTTACGCAGCGCTGACCGCAGATCGCCCGGCGCGCATCTCCGCCGAAGATGGCCTGGCGGCGGTGCGGATCGCGCTGGCCGCCATCGAGTCGGCGCGGACGGGAAAAGCGGTCAAGGTCGCGGAGGTGACGGAATGAAAATCGGCCTCCTCAGTTTCGCCCATCTGCACGCCGAAGCCTATATCCAGAATTTGCGCGCCCTCCCCGGCGTCGAGATGATCGGCCTGGCCGACGAAGACCGTGAGCGGGGACAGCGCTTCGCCGCGCAGTTCAACGCGCGCCTGTTTGACTCCTACGCGGCGCTGCTCGCCGCGAAGCCGGAGGGCGTGGTGGTGTGCTCGGAGAACAATAAGCACCGGCCCCTGGTCGAGATGGCGGCCTCCGCCGGCGTCCACGTGTTGAGCGAGAAGCCGCTGGCGACCGCGCTGGAGGACGCGCGCGCGATGATCGAGGCCTGCGACCGCGCCGGAGTCAAGCTGATGACGGCCTTCCCCATGCGCTTCAGCACGCCGCTGCTGGAAGTCAAAGCGCAGTTGGACGCCGGCAGCCTGGGGCAGGTCTATTGTTTCAACGCAACCAATCAAGGCGAATTGCCCAAACACCATCGTGCGTGGTTCGTGGACAAGGAGTTGGCGGGCGGCGGCGCGGTGATGGATCACACCGTCCACCTGGCCGACATCATGCGCTGGTATCTGGACAGCGAGGTGGTGGAAGTGTACGCGCAGACCAACCGCATTTTTTACGCGGAGGAGGTCGAGGTCGAAACGGGCGGCCTGCTCATGCTCACCTTTGACAACGGCGTGTTCGCCACGATTGATTGCAGCTGGAGCAAGCCGCCATACTATCCGACGTGGGGCGGCCTCACCTTCGAGATGGTGACGGAGCGGGGCGCGATGCTCGTGGATGCCTTCAAGCAAAACCTGACGATTTACCGCCACGATCTCAAGCGCCCGGTTTGGGGCCACTGGGGCTCGGATGCCAACCAGGCCATGCTCGCCGACTTCGTGGCCGCCATCCGCGACGACCGCCCGCCGCGCGTGAGCGGGCTGGACGGCTATCGCGCCGTCGAAGTGGCGCTGGCGGCGTATCAATCCGCCGCGACCGGACAACCGGTGCGGTTGTAATCTACGCAATACGGAATACGTATTGCGTGTTGCGTATTGCGTATTTGTAAATCAAATGTCAGTGCCACGTCTCTTGATTTTCAACGCTCACCTCTTCGGCGCGGTGGACGATTGGTTGCCGGGTTGGCTGCTCACGGAGGGCAAGCGGATTCATCTCATGGGGCCGGGCCAGCCGCCCGATTTTCCGCCTGGCTACATCTCGCAGGCGATTGACGCGGACGGGGCAAGCCTCCTCCCCGGCTTCATTGACCTGCACGTGCACGGCGCGGTGGGGCACGAATTGATGGACGCCTCGCCCGACGGCCTGCGGGCGATGGCGCGCTTCTACGCCCAACACGGCGTCACCGCCTTTTTGCCCACCACGTGGACGGCCTCGCGCGAGGCCATCGTCCGCGCACTGGATATCGTAGCCGAACTCATCGGCCCCGTTCCGGGCGGCGCGACGATCCTCGGCGCGCACGTCGAGGGCCCCTACCTCAATCCGGGCAAATGCGGCGCGCAAGACCCCCACTTCATCCGCCGCGCTGAACGAGAGGAAGCCACTGCTTTCCTGGAGAGCGGCGTGGTGCGCCTGCTGGCGCTGGCCCCGGAGTTCCCGGAGAATCTCTGGCTGATTGACGAATGTGTGCGGCGCGGCGTCACGGTCTCGGCCGCGCACACGGCCGCCACTTACGACCAGATGGCGCTGGCCGCCGCGCGCGGCCTGCGGCAGGCCACGCACAGTTTCAACGCCATGACCGGCCTCGGCCACCGCGAACCCGGCACGGTGGGCGCGCTTTTGACCCTTCCGCAAATCCACTGTGAACTGATCGCCGATAACATCCACGTCCACCCGGCGGCTATAAAGATTTTGGTGGATGTGAAAGGGCCAGAGCGGGTTATCCTTATCACCGACGCGATCCGCGGGGCCGGGATGCCGGAAGGCGATTATCAGATTGACACGCGCACCGTCCACATCCGCGATGGCGCGGTGCGTCTGCCGGATGGGCAACTGGCGGGCAGCATCCTGACGATGGAACGCGCGCTCCACAACGTCCTGCGAGCGACCGGCCTGCCCCTGCGCGCGGCCTGGCCCATGACCAGCCTGAACGCGGCGCGGGCCATCGGCGTCTCGGCCCGGAAGGGCAGCCTGGAAGTCGGCAAAGACGCCGACCTGGTTCTCCTCGACTCGAGCCTGGCCGTCCGCCTGACGGTGGCCGAAGGGGCTATCATTTATCCCGATACACCATGGCCTTTCTGAATGGAACCCACATTGAGCTGATCCACCCTGAAATCCCGCGTGGCCGCATTCGCCACGCGCTGTTCGACTTCGACGGCACTCTCTCCCTCATCCGCGAAGGCTGGCAAGACGTGATGATCCCGATGATGGTGGAGATTCTCGCGCAAACGCCGCAGGCCGAAAGCGAGGCCGACCTGCAGCGCGTCGTCGCCCGGTTCGTCGAACGGCTGACCGGCGAGCAGACCATCTATCAGATGATCCAGCTGGCGGAAGAGGTCGCGCGGCGCGGCGGCCGGCCCGCCGACCCGTTCGAGTATAAGCGGCAGTATCATGATCGGCTGTGGACGCGGATTCGAGGCCGGCTCGAGGCGCTCCAATCCGGTCTGGCCGCGCCTGAGGCGATGATGGTTCCTGGCGCGCGCCCTTTTCTGGAAGCCCTGCGGGCGCGCGGCGTCACGTGCTACCTCGCCTCGGGCACCGACGAGCCATACGTGCGCGACGAGGCCGCCGCGCTTAAAATCGCCGGCTGCTTCTCCGGCCTCCACGGCGCGCGCGACGACTACCGGCGCGCGACCAAGAAAGCCGTGCTGGAACAGATCGTGCGCGACCACGACCTGACCGGCGTGGAACTCGCCGTTTTTGGCGACGGCTACGTCGAGATCGAAAACGCTAAGGGCCTCGGCGGCCTGGCTGTCGGGGTAGCGTCAAACGAAACCGAGCGGCGCGGCGTCAACGCCCGGAAGCGCGAACGCCTGATCCAGGCCGGGGCCGACCTGATCGTGCCGGATTTTCGCGAACATGAGAGGCTGATCGCCTATCTTTTCGCCGACGCGCCCTGACAGGAGTTGAACAAAGAAGATGCCTTATCCGATGTTTGACCGCCGCCGGCTGCGCCTGAAGCCGCTGGCCGAGCGCGTCCACGACATGACCCTGGCGGAGGTCCTTGACCCGGCCAGTCCGCCGCCCGCGTGCGACGACCCGTCGCTGCCGATTGCCGCCGAGCGCGTGGCGGCGGCCTGGCGGCGGCGCGCGCCGACGATCTTGATGATGGGCGGCCACGTCGTCAAGATGGGCTTGTCACGGCTAGTCATTGACTTAATGGAACGCGGCGTGGTCACCCACCTCGCCATGAACGGCTCTGGCCCCATTCACGACTACGAGCTTTCCCTGATTGGAGCGACAACCGAAAGCGTGGCGCGCTACATCCAGGAGGGGCAATTCGGCTTGTGGCAGGAGACGGGTCGGCTGAATGCGGCGGTCGCGGCTGGCGCGCGCGACGGGCTGGGACTGGGCGAGGCGCTGGGCCGTTTCATCGAGGAGGAAAGGCTTCCGCATCGGCAGGTGAGCCTCCTGGCCGCTGGCTATCGCCTGCGGGTGCCGGTGACGGTCCACGTCGGGATCGGCTACGACATCATCCACGAGCACCCCAACTGCGACGGCGCGGCGCTGGGCCAGACGTCGTACACCGACTTCCTGGTGATCGCCGAAAGCATCTCGCACCTGCAGGGCGGGGCGCTGTTGAATGTCAGCACGCAGGTGATGGGGCCGGAGGTGTATCTCAAAGCGCTGGCCATGGCGCGCAACGTCGCGCATCAGGCAGGGCGGCAGATCAACCAGTTCACCACGGTCGTCTTTGACCTGCACGATCTGGGGCCGGACGTGCATCACGAACCGTCGAAGATGGATGGGCGCTACTATTACCGCCCCTTCAAGACCATCCTCGTCCGCACCGTAGCCGACGGAGGCGAGAGTTACTATATTCGCGGCCTTTATCGTGACACGTTCGCCGCGTTCTATCACCGGCTGATCCCGCTGTTAGAGGCTGTTTAGTAAATGCTCCCCTTTTCGCTCCCGCCGGATTTGCGCGAAGCGTCCGGCGGCCCCCCGGCGGCGGATTACAAATCCGCCGCGAGCAGGAAAGTATAGTAAGAACTTTTGGACAGTTACTTAGTCGGACATGGACCGCGCCCGCCTCGCCTCCCTGCTGGCCCAATTCCCGACCCTGACGGTGCTCGTGGTGGGGGACTATTTTCTCGACAAGTATCTCTGGATTGATCCGCGCCTGGCCGAGGTCTCGCTGGAGACTGGACTGGAAGCCCACCAGGTGGTCGAGGTGAGGTGCAGCGCCGGCGCGGCCGGGACGGTGGCGGCAAACCTGCGCGGGCTGGGCGTGAAAGTCCGCGCGCTGGGGATAATCGGCGACGACGGCGAGGGCTATGAGCTGAAGCGCGCCCTGCGCGCACTGGGCGTCGAGGCCTCGGGCCTGATTGAATGCCCGGACCGTTGCACGCCCACCTATTGCAAGCCGATGCGGCGCGAGGCCCTGCCAGGCGGCGCAGCGCGCGAGCTCAACCGGCTGGACATCAAAAACCGCGCGCCGTCCTCGGCCGAGGTCGAGGACGAGATCATGGCCCGGTTGCGCGAAGCCCTGCCGGGCGTCCACGGCGTGGTTATCGCCGACCAGGTCTCGGAGGCCGACTGCGGCGTGATCACCACGCGTGTCCGGGCCGAACTCTGCGCCCAGAGCCGCGCACTGCCGGAGAAGGTCTTCGCCGCCGATTCCCGCGAACGCATCGAGCTGTTTCGAGACGTGATCCTCAAGCCCAATGCGCGCGAGGCGGTGCGCGCCATTCGCCCTGGGGCCGATCCGTCTGACCACCAGGTCGTCGAGGCTTGCGGCCTGGCGCTTATGGCCCACGCGCGCCGGCCAGTCTTTGTCACCGTAGGCGCCAGCGGCATACTAATCTTCAGTGAGCAGGGTGTGGAACTGGCGCCGGCGCCGCTCGTCTCCGGCCCGATTGACACCGTGGGCGCGGGCGACAGCGTGATGGCCGGATTGGTCTCCGCGCTGTGCGCCGGGGCGTCGCTGCGCGAGGCGGCCCTGATCGGCAATCTGGTGGCCTCGGTCACGATTCAGCAGATCGGCGCCACGGGCATCGCGACGCCGGAGCAGGTGCTTGGCCAGCCTTTGCCGACAGGTGCAGTTTCCAACTGCCGCCCCCCTGCGCTATAATCGCTACAAATGTTCGACCGTCTGAAATCATTACTCCGACGCCGGCCGCCCAAAAGCAAAAGGGGGCGAGGCGGCCGGGGTGTGCCGCCGCAGGGCAAGGGCGGCAAGCCTGGGGCGCTGCCCGGCCAGGGCGTGTTTTTGCCTGGCAAGGGCGGCCCGCCAGCCCAGGGCAAAGGCGCGCCTCCCGGCAAAGGCTCACCCCAGGGAACGCCTTCGGCGAGGCCCGCGCCGCCGGCCGGGCCGCCCCCGCCTCAGGGCCTCTCCCTCGACCGCAAGCTCGACCTCATCGGCATTGGCCTGTTCTTCGTCGGCGTCCTCACCATCGTCAGCCTGTTCACCGCCAATCAGAGTCCCGTCCCGGCGGCGTGGGTGAACCTGCTGGAGCAGGTCGCCGGGTGGGGCGTGTTCGGCCTGCCGATTGGCTTCGTCGCCGTCGGCTTGTGGCTCATCCTGCGCAAGTTCGGCGACAAACTGCCGAAGTTTGAGCCTGAAAGACTTACCGGCCTCGTCCTCCTCTACCTGGCGCTGCTCGCCACGCTGCATTTCTTCACCCCCCAGCCCGCCCCGCCGGGTTACACGGAGTTCTTCGATTTCGCGGGCGAGGGCAAAGGCGGCGGGCTGGTCGGCGCGATCATCCTGTGGGCGCTGTTCAGCGCGCTCGGCGCGCCGGGCAGCGCGGTACTCCTCGGCGCGTGGTGGATCATCGCGCTGGTGTTTACCGCCGGGCTTTCGATGCCTGAACTGGCGGCCCTGATCGCCAGGCAATTTCACCGCCCGCGCGCCGCGCCGGCAAAGCCGGAAGCCAAAGACGCGCGCCAGCTGCCCCTGCCCGACTCCCGTAGGGGCGGGGCCAGTCCCCGCCCAGGCCCCAGCGGGCAACCCGAACCCGCCAGCCCGCCCAAACCCGAAGCGCAGCCGGCCTCAGGCGTTCCTTCAGTTCCCCCAGTTCCCGGAGTTCCCCCCTCCAGCCAGCCGATCATCCTGGGCGGCGAGACCGCGCGCTTCGTGATGAAGCCGTGGGAACTGCCGAAGCCGGAAGACATCCTGGAGCCGGGCGACGAGAACTCCTCCGACGACGAGTTTGACCGCAAGCGGGTGCAGGTCATCGAAGGCACGCTGGCGTCGTTCGGCGCGCCCGTGCGCGTCGTGGAGATCAATCGCGGCCCGACCATCACGCAGTACGGCGTCGAGCCAGACTACGTCGAGCAGCGCGGCGGCAAGAAGACCCGCGTGAAAGTCGGCAAGATCGCCGCGCTGGCCGACGATCTGGCGCTCGCGCTCTCGGCGCAGTCCATCCGCATCGAAGCGCCCGTGCCGGGCAAGGGCTACGTGGGCATCGAAGTGCCGAATGTCGAAACCTCGCTCGTGGCGCTGCGGGACGTGATGGAGGCGGAAGCCTTCGGCCAACTCAAAGGCACGCTGCGCCTCGGACTGGGGCAGGACGTTTCGGGCAACGCCATCTGCGCCGACCTGGCGCAGATGCCGCACCTGCTCATCGCGGGCACCACCGGCTCCGGCAAGAGCGTGTGCGTCAACGCCATCATCGCCGGCCTGCTGCTGCAGAACACGCCCGACGATCTGAAGCTGCTGATGGTGGACCCGAAGCGCGTCGAATTGACCGGCTACAACGGCATCCCGCTGCTGCTGGCGCCGGTGGTCGTGGACTTGGAGCGCGTCGTCGCCTCGCTCCAGTGGGTGAGCCGCGAGATGGACGAGCGTTACCGCAAGTTCGCCAAAGCGGGCGTGCGGAACATCGCCGACTTCAACGCGCGCGTGGAGAGCGGCGCCATCGGCGAGAAGAAACTGCCGTTTTTGGTCGTCATCATCGACGAGTTAGCCGATTTGATGATGCTCGCGCCCGACGAGACCGAGCGCACGATCACGCGCCTGGCGCAGCTCGCCCGCGCCACCGGCATCCACCTCATCATCGCCACCCAGCGCCCCTCGGTGGACGTGGTGACCGGCCTGATCAAAGCGAACTTCCCGGCCCGCATTGCCTTCGCGGTGGCCTCGAGTGTGGACTCGCGGGTAATCCTCGACCAACCCGGCGCGGAGCGGCTGTTGGGGCGCGGCGACATGCTGTTCCAGTCGCCCGACTCCGCGACCCCGCTGCGGATGCAGGGCGCCTTCGTCTCCGACCACGAACTGCATCGCCTGGTGTCGTGGTGGAAAGAAGCGCGGCTCGAAAGGCTGCCGCCGGCCTCGGATGCGCCCGTTCCCATGCCGGGCGAGGCCGTCGGTCCCGAAACCGCATTTCCCGGCGCTGCGGCCGCGCCGTCCAGAGTTTCGCCTGTGCGCCAGCCGCCTCTGCCGGAGATGGGGCCGCTCGTGGACATCGTCGACTTCGAGTCCGAGGCGAAAGGCGAGGGCGAAGACGAACTGCTCGAGGAAGCCATCCAGGCGGTGCGCGAGATGAAGAAAGCCTCGATTTCGTCGCTCCAGCGCCGCCTGCGCATCGGCTACACCCGCGCCGCGCGGCTGATTGACGTGCTGGAAGAGAAGGGCATCGTCGGCCCGGCCAAGCCCGGCGCGCAGCAGCGCGAAGTCATCGGCCTGGGCGAGGGGGTGATTGATCCGACGGTGAAAGAAAAAGAAAGAGAAAAAGCCCCGGAGAAGAAGGGGTGGTCAACTGAATAAAATCCCAAATCCCAACTTCCAATCTCCAACTTCCAATCTCCAATCTCTAATTCTCTAACTCCCTTGCGTCCTCTAATCGCCCCTCTCCTCACCTTCAGTTTCATACTTTCCGCGTGCGGCGCGCCGACGGCGGTTCCTTCGCCAACGGTGCCGGGCGCGCCAACTTCATCCCCCCTTCCTGGCGACCCGACGCTTACACCTGCGGCGGTTGAGCCTTCGACTACTGCTCAGGCGACGACCACGCCCGCCAGCAGAACCCGAGTCGCCTTCGTCACCGCCGAGAGCGCGCGGGCCGAGGCGACCCTGGCCGTGATCCAACGCGCGGCGCAGGAGTTCGGCTGGGAAGTCAGCCAGGGGCAGGCCGCGACGGCCTCCGCGGTAGAGGCGGCGGCGCAGTCCGGCGCGGCGGTGGTCGTCGTGGATGGGGTTGACCTGGAGAAGCAGGCGCGCGCGATTGCGGGCAATTACCCGCAGGTTTACTTCATCGTCCTCCACGCGGCTGCGGACGATCCGCCGTCGAATATGCTGGCCCTTGGCGCGCCGCGCCACGATCAGGCCGGCTTCATCGCCGGGCTGATTGCCGGACTGGCGACCCAGGCGAAGTTCGTCGCTGTCATCGGCGACCCGCGCTCGGCGGACGGCTTGAAGTACATCAACGGCTTTGCGCACGGCGCGCGGTACGCCTGCCCCAAATGCCGCATCGAGGGTATTGACGCGGTAAGCCAGTCGCCTCCGGCAGGTCAAGCGGCCATTATCTACGCGGCGAGCGGCTGCGACGTGTTCTTCGTCGCGGCTGAGACGCCTGGCGAGCAGACCCTCGCTGTGACGGCCGAAAGCATGGCGAAACGGGAAACCGGCTGGGTCATTGGCGCCGGCGGCGATAGGTATGCGACCGTCTTCGCCAACGACCAGGCGCCGGGCGCAGACCGGCTGCTGA
This sequence comes from Anaerolineales bacterium, assembly GCA_034435515.1. Lineage (GTDB taxonomy): Bacteria > Chloroflexota > Anaerolineae > Anaerolineales > UBA6663 > DATDRS01. Next base: position 383 of record DAOTXG010000534.1, on the reverse strand, counting down.
CGAGCGTCTACCTCGACGAGGGCGCGGCGCTCTATCAGGCGCTCGCCGCCTTCCACGACGGCGCGCCGCTGAAAGGCAATCTGCCTTTTGCGGCCTCGACGGGGGCCATTGTCATCGCCCCCTACAACGCCCCGTTAGAGATTTTCTCAGCACTCGACCGGCAGGTTGTCACCACGGCGCTGGGCCGCCTGGCCGACGGCTCGCTGGAGACCGGGATTGACCCGGCGACGGGGGAGGAGAAATGACTTCTATTGTTTCTCGTAGGGCTGCCCATCCGCCGCGGGCGGGATGGCGCGGCCAATCAGGCCGGCCAGCGCGATCATGGTGGCGACGTAGGGGGCCATGAGCAGAAACTGAGAGGGGATGGGGACTTTGAGGATGGC
>DAOTXG010000533.1:0-5545 GCA_034435515.1 Anaerolineales bacterium | reverse complement strand
TTGCCCGGTGCCGAGGAGCGTGTCGGCGCGTTCCAACAGCACCACTTCCGCCCCGGCTTTGCGCGCCGCGATGGCCGCCGCGCAGCCTGCCCAACCTCCTCCGGCGATGACGACTTTCGACATGCGGCTCTCCTTTCGCTTTGGCGCTTTGACTTTATGCTGCCTTGTCCTCTCTAAATAGTGGAAATTGTCATGTCTGGGGGATGATTTTTCACACTTTGGCTGCGAGACTACCCGCATTTGCTCCAGGCCCGCGTCCGCGCGGGCCGCCCGCGGGTACACGGATGGGGAGCAGGCGAGGGGGCGGTAATCACCCATTTGGCTAAGTGGCGCGGGAAGCGCGTCTGTGCTACGCTAATTTCGTCTTGGAAAAAGAGGCCTTTGCGCTATGCCGTACACAACACTGATTTCCGCCTCCGACCTGGCTGCCCACCTCACCGATCCCGATTGGGTCATCGTGGACTGCCGCTTCGATCTGGCGGACACGAGTTGGGGTGAGGCGCGTTACCGCGAGGCGCACATCCCCGGCGCGGTCTACGCCCACCTCGACCGTGACCTCTCCGGCCCCAAGACCGGGCGCAACGGGCGGCATCCGCTCCCGGACATGGAGCAGTTCGAAGCGCGCCTGGGGCATTGGGGCATTGGCCCCGGTGTGCAGGTGGCAGCCTACGACCAGAACAATGGCATGTGGGCCAGCCGCCTGTGGTGGATGCTGCGCTACCTGGGCCACGAGGCGGTGGCTGTGCTGGATGGGGGCTTTGCGAAGTGGGAGCGCGAGGGCCGACCGACGCGCGGGGGCGACGAAACGCCTCGCGCGCCGAGGCGGTTCGTCGGCTCACTGCGCGGGGCCATGCGCCTTGACGCCGGGACAGTCGAGCATCTGCGCGCCGACCCGGCCTACCGGCTGATTGACTCGCGCGCCCCGGAGCGCTACCGGGGCGAGGTCGAGCCGCTCGACCCGGTGGCCGGGCACATTCCCGGCGCGGTCAATCACTATAACCTGTCCAACGTCAACGCAGATGGGACGTTCCTCGCGCCCGAAGCCCTGCGCGCGAAGTTTCTGGCTATGTTGGGCGACGTCCCCCCTGAAAACGTCGTCACCTACTGCGGTTCCGGCGTGGCGGCGGCTCACAACGTCCTGGCCATGGAGATCGCCGGCCTCCGCGGGGCGAAAGTGTACGCCGGTTCGTGGAGTGAATGGTGCGCCGACCCGGCGCGGCCCGTCGCCCGAGGAGATTGATGATTTGTGATTGCTGATTGTTGATTGGACAATCAGCAATCAACAATTAGCAATCAGCAATTCGCTTCGCATACTGGCTGGCAGTTGAAAAAACACCTCGCCCGCGTTATAGTGTGTCCCTGAGGCATCCTATTCCATGCGCTTCTTCAACACGGCCGGGCCAATCAAGTCTGACCTGCATTACCACCTGCCGCCCTTGCAACGGCTGAATCTGGATGAAGTCTTGACGCTGATAGCCCAGCAGAAATACTTTGTCCTGCACGCGCCGCGCCAGACGGGGAAGACCTCGTGCCTGCTGGCGTTGCAAAGCCACTTGAACCAGAGGGACGCTTATCGCGCTCTGTACGTCAACGTGGAAATTGCCCAGGCGGCGCGCGAAAACGTGCCGGAGGCGATGCGCGCCATTGTGGGAACGATTGCTTCCGCAGCGCGCGACACGCTGAGCGACCCCTATCTGGAAACCATCTGGCGCGAGACGCTCGAGAAAGGCGCATTTGCCGCCCTGGCCGAGCTGCTGACGCAATGGGCCATGCGCGAACCCAGGCCGATCGTGCTGATGCTCGACGAAATCGATGCGCTGATTGGCGATACGCTCATCGCGGTGCTGCGCCAGCTGCGCGCCGGGTATGCCAAACGACCGGCTCAATTCCCTCAAAGCGTCATTCTCTGCGGCGTGCGCGACGTGCGCGATTACCGCATTCACTCGTCCAGCACCCAGGAAATTATCACTGGCGGCAGCGCGTTCAACATCAAGGCCGAATCACTGCGGTTGGGCAACTTCACGCCAGAGGAAATCGCCGCCCTCTATGGGCAACATACGGAGGAAACCGGGCAACGCTTTGAAGCCGAGGCGTTGACGCTGGCCTGGGAATTGACGCGTGGCCAACCCTGGCTGGTCAATGCGTTGGCTTACGAGACGTGCTTCAAATCCGCCGCCGGGCGCAACCGTCAACACGCCATCACGGCGGCGATGCTGCTGGAGGCCAAAGAGCAACTCATCCTGCGGCGTGAAACCCATCTCGACCAATTGGCGGATAAACTTCAAGAAGAGCGGGTGCGGCGGGTGATTGAGCCGCTCTTGGCCGGGGAGGAGGTTGAGGCGAAAATTCCCCTGGACGATATTGAGTATGTGCGTGATTTAGGCTTGATTCGCCCCGGACGCCCGGTGGCGATTGCCAATCGCATTTATCAAGAAGTCATTCCACGAGAATTGATTTCGAGTAAAGAACAGTTCATTGCCCACGAAACCGAATGGTACGTGCGCCCCGATGGGCGGCTGGATATGCCCAAACTGCTCACCGCCTTCCAGCAATTTTTCCGCGAGACTTCGGAAGCATGGCTGGAACGGTTTGACTACAAAGAGGCCGGCCCGCAACTGCTCCTGCAGGCATTTTTGCAGCGCATCGTGAATAGGGGTGGGCGGATTGAACGAGAGTACGGTCTCGGGCGCAAACGCACGGACTTGCTGGTGCTCTGGCCGTATGCCGGGCCGGCCGGACAGGAAAGCCTTCAACGCGTGGTGCTGGAACTGAAAGTGGCGCGCCGCGCGTGGGAGCAGACGCTGGCGGAGGGCCTGACGCAGACAGCCGAGTACATGGACAAATGCGGCGCGGCCGAGGGTCATTTGCTGATTTTTGACCGCCGCCCCGGCCGGACGTGGGACGAGAAAATCTTTCGCCGCACGGAGACGGCGGGCCGCTATACTATCGAAGTCTGGGGGATGTGAGCGCTGTGTTGGGAGCCTTAGCCAGACCCTAAGGGTCTCTGAGACCCTTAGGGTCTTCGTGGATGCGCCCTTATGACCATTCAACGTGACCCCGAGGAAACCGAAATCAAGCACCTGCACGACTTCGCCGACTTCCCCGGCGCGCGGGTGCTGGAGATCGGGTGCGGGGAGGGCCGCCTGACCTGGCGCTATGCCGGCGCCGCCGGGCGGGTGGTGGGGATTGATCCAGACCCGGCGCGCATCGGCGTTGCCCCTCAGGACTGCCCATCGGCCCTGCGCTCACGGGTGACGTTTGCACTGGCGCAAGCCGAGGCCCTGCCGTTCCCGCGCGAAACCTTCGACCGGGCTGTGCTGGCCTGGTCGCTTTGATGAATGGAGCACGAGGGCATGGTCCATGCCCTGCGAGAAATCTGGCGCGCGCTCACGCCTGGCGGCCTGTTGCTGGACTTGCGCCCGCTGGCGTCAAATATGCCGGTCGAGGTCATCGGCGTCGAGCGGAAGGCGGTGGCCGGTTATTTGGACACGGCCCCGGAAGCCTACGCCGACGACCGGGCGGCGGACGCGGCCATGGCGGCGGTTGAGCAGGAAGGATGGTTCGCCCGCGAGCGCGATGGGGCCTTCGACTTCCTCTGGTATTGGGACACGCCCGACGAAATGCAGGCTTTCATCGCCGAGAAGTGGACGGACACGCACCTGCCGGAAGAAGTGCTGGCGGAGACGCGGCGGCTGATGGCCGAGACGGGCGATGGCGCCAGGGTGCGCACGAGCGCCAGGGTCATCATCTCGGGCTGGCGGCGGGTGAGACATTGAGAGCCGCCCCCGATGTCTCCAAGAGACTGCTTCGAAAATGCTCGCAGCCCGCGTCCGCGCGAGCGTTTCCAGCCGCGAGGACGCGGCTGGAGAGCAATGACCTGATCGCCTCGCGCTGCTATTTCTCCACGGGCGCGTCGGGCAGCCGACCCCATTCGTACCACGAAGCCTGATACTCCCGCGCCCTGGGGTAGCCAAGCAGATACTTCAACACGAACCAGGTATGACACGACCGCCCGCCGACGGTGCAGTAGGTGATCACTTCCTTGTCGGCGGTGACGCCTTGGCCAATATAGAGGGCCTGCAATTCCTCAACCGTTTTGAAGGTCCCATCCTCGTTCAGCGCCAACTCAAATGGAATGTGGGCCGCGCCGGGGACATGGCCGGCGCGCTCGCCTTCTTGCGGCGGCGCAGCCGGCCAGAACATTTCGCCGCCGTACTCTTGGGCGTTGCGCACGTCAACGATCACCCGGTCTGCCTGGCCGATGGATTCCTGAACATCGTTCCGATGTGCGCGGAGGCTGGCATCGAGCGTTTTCGCCACGTAGGCAGTCGGCGTAATGGCCGGGGTAGCGGTCGTCATGAGGCGGCCTTCGTCAATCCACTTCTGGCGGCCGCCGTTCATGAGGTGCAGCCGGTCGTGGCCGTAGATTTTCAGGAACCAGAACGCCATGGCGGCGGGCACGTTGCGGTTGCTATACAGAACGACCATCGTGTCATTGGCGATGCCTGAGCGGGAAAGCAGCGCTTCGAGGGCCCTTTGGTCGATGAGACTGAGGTCGGATTTGAGGATGTCGCCGTATACGTTCCAGCAAACCGCGCCGGGTATGTGACCGGAGTCGTAGGCCTGTGTATTGACATCCGCTTCAACGAGCCTCACATTCGAATCGTTCAGATGGTCGGCCACCCATTGGGTGCTGACCAGAACTTCGGGGTAAGCGTAACTGGACATGGCGGGCTGCCTTTCAAGAATAGGTCAGACCGGTCGGGTACGCTTCGCGAAAACCCGGCCGGTCTCAGCGGCTTACGCTGGCGCGGGAATAGCGCCGATTAACTGCAGCCGGCAACGACGGCAGTGATGAAATCGCCCATCAAGCCCGGGCCGGCGCTTGCGAAGGGGGCCACCAGCTCGCGGCCCATCGGGGGCAGGCCGGGGCCGGTGTTGCCGGAGGCGATAGCACCCACGCAGTTGTGGCCGTTTCCCCCGGCGTCCGCCAGCGCCGTGCCTGTAGACGCGAGGACAAGCACGGCGGCTAACAATCCGATGAGGATGAAACGCTTTTTCATGGTTGATCTCCTTTTGATCCCAATTTAGCATCTAAGTTGTTGCCAAATTTGACAATACTTACCAAAACTCACCAAAAAGCCTGAATCGGGGTTATACTCCTCGTAGTTCACGAATCAGGAGCGGATATTATGTTGGCCCCAACCTCCGCCATTGCGCTGGAGCAGTTCACCACGTTTGGCGACCTGCTCAAATATCTCCGCCGCCGCGCAGGCCTCACCCAGCGCGAACTCTCGATTGCGGTCGGCTATAGCGACGCTCAGGTCAGCCGGTTGGAGCAAAACCAGCGCCTGCCCGACGTGGCGACTCTTACCGCCCGGTTCGTCCCGGCCCTCAGCCTCGAAGACGAACCCGAGGTGGTGAAACGCCTGCTGGAACTCGCGGCGGCGGTGCGGCGCGAGGATGCCCCGGCCGCCGGCCTGCCGCCCTTCAAAGGCCTCTACTATTTCGACGAAGCCGACGCCGACTGGTTCTTTGGGCGCGA
>DAOTXG010000532.1:0-11364 GCA_034435515.1 Anaerolineales bacterium | reverse complement strand
CGTGCGGGCCGAGTAGCGGCCGCTCGCCAGGTCTCCCTCGAGCAAGGCCAAAAAGCCGGGTACGCTCGCCTCGGGCAAGGGGCGGTCGCCGATATCCTCGCCGGGGTATGCCTCCTGCTGCATCTGCGTCCGCATATCGCCCGGGTCAACCCAGTACACGCGCCAGTGCGGGTTCTCCACCGCGAGGACGTTGGAAAGCTGTTCCAGCGCCGCCTTGCTCGACCCATAGCCGCCCCAACCCGGATAGGCCTGCACGCCGGCATCGCTCGTCACGTTGATAATGCGCGCGCCGGGCTTGAGCGCGCGCCGCACGGCTTGAATGATCGCCAGCGGCGCGAGCACGTTGGTCCGATAGACCTGCTCCAACACGTCTAGTGGATAATCGAGCAAAGGCGGTTGAGGGCTGGGGCCGAGGAGGCTGGCATTGTTCACCAGCGCGTCGAGGCCGCCCACGCCCTGCGCGGCGGCAGCCAACGCCCGCTGATGCGCCCTCTCCTTGACATCGCCCGTAATGGTGATCACATTCGTCAGGCGCGAGAGTTCGACGCGCGCCGCTTCGAGCGCCGGGCCATGGCGCGCATCAATGATTAACTGCCAGCCGCGGCGGGCGAGTGCACGCGCCAGGGCCAGGCCCAAGCCGCGCGACGCGCCAGTGATGAGAGCGGTTTTGTGGGGGAGCATGGAATGACGCCTGTAGCCCTCACCCCCGGCCCCTCTCCCGAAGCGGAAAAGCGCGCTTCGGGAGAGGGGAGAAGGGGGTGAGGGTCAATCGCCTGCAGCCGCTTCGGCTTCCGCCGGAACAGCCGGGGCTAACTGCTTTTCCTGGCGTGCAAAGAACTGCCAGAATAGAGCCGTCGCCGCCAGATAGCAACCGGCCATGATGACGAACGGCGTGCGGAAGTCGCCCGCATCCATGAGCCGCGCGCCGAAGTAACTGGCCGCGCCGGACAGCGCCGACGAGAGCGCCAGTTGAATCCCGACCTGCGTGCCGCGCTCGGCGGGGTCGAGGATTTCCATCCCAAAGGCCGAACGGACGGGCGAGGCCATGTTCATCAACGTGATGCGCGCGATGTAGGCCAGGCCAGCGACGGTCAGCACCGACCCGAAGGCTGCCCCTACGTCCGGCGAGAAGGCAATCAGCAGAATGAAGGGGACCGAGAGCAGGCGGGTGAAGGAGATGGACTTAACCTTGCCCAGCCGCGCGGCGAGGAAGGGTGCGAGGAACGACCCCACGACGAGGAAGGCCTGCCCGGCGGCGAAGGTCGCGCCGATCTCCACTTCGGGGCTGCCGAGGTTTTGCTTGAAGAACACGTTCATCAGGGGCAGGGCGAACCCCGCGCCCAGGCCGACGAGCACTTCAGGCGCAGTGAGCCGCCAGACGCGGCCGGGATGTTTGACGTTGCCGAAGAGCTGCTTGAAAAGTGGCTGGTTATTGGTAATTGGGGATTGGCGGGCGACCGTCTGCTGGAGGAGGATGGCCGGGATGAGCGAGGCGAACCAGCCGCCGATGCCGATGTAGGCCACGGCGCGGTACAGCCCGACTTTGGCCGCGGCGTCGGCGCCGGCGAACAGCAGCGGCGTCAGCCCGGCCAGCGCCGAGCCGATGATCGCCGCCGCCGTGCGCGTGCCGTCGGAGACGCTGAACAGGTGCACCCGCTCGTAGTTCTCCGAGTTCTCGGCCATGAAGGCCGGCTCGGCCACGCCGTGCAAAGCGCCAAACGCGCCGCCGACGACCGCCGTGACCAGCAGCAAGGTCGGGTCGTGAGTGGAGATGGCGATGAGCGACATCGCCGCGCCCACCCCGTCGCCGAGGATGAACGACAGCTTGCGCCCGATGCGGTCGGAGATAAGCCCGGCCGGGATGGAGGCGATAGCCGAGGCGACGGAGGCCAGCAGGATGCGCAGGCCCACGAAAGCCACGTCGAACCCCACCGCGAGCAGGTACAGGTTGAACATCACCATCCACGTCCCATAAATCACGTCCATCCCGACGACGTGGACCATGTAGAGCCGCGCGTTGCGGCTGAACAGGCGCATCTTGGCGAGGTAGCCGCCCAGGCCGGTGAGACGGTCGAAATCGGCGGCGGTGAGGCGAGCCGCGCCCTGGCCGGTGAGGAGGACGAAGAATACGGCGACGATGACGATCACGCCAAAAGTGAGGAAGCCCCACGAGAGCGGCCCGGCCATCACCGAAGCCTCGTGCTCGTGATGACCGCCTCCCCCGTCGGCGAACGCCAGGGAGGGGAGGGCAAGCATGACCACGAGCAGACAGGATGAAACGGCAGCTTTGAGCGAACGCAATTCAGGCATAAGGTGGCCTCCTGACTGGAAGAGGAATCTGACCCTATTCCATCATAAATCTAGGCTCGTGACACCGGGCAGTAGGACTGATTATGAACTGTACGAAAGGACAGGTAGTGGGGGTGGGCGGCGGGCTATTGGCTGCTGAGCCTCACCAGCCCCCTCTGCGCCGCGATGGTTACCGCCTCGGTGCGGTTGCCGGCCCCTAATTTGCCGAGGATGGAACTGACGTGGAACTTCACGGTGCGCTCGCTGATGACCAGCGCCGCCGCGATCTCCTTATTGCTCTTGCCCTGCGCCAGCCATTGCAGGACTTCCATCTCGCGGTCGGTCAGCGTCTCGACGATGACCTGGTCCCGGCGGCTAATGTGTTGGAGCAGTTTCGAGGCGACGACCGGCTGGAGCAACGACCCGCCTTCGCCGACCACGCGGATCGCCTTGAACAATTCGTCGCGCGGCGCGCCCTTGAGCAGATAACCTTTGGCCCCGGCCTGCACCGCGCTCAGGATGCGCTCGTCGGCGTCGAAAGCCGTGAAGACGATCACCTGCGCCTCGGCGCGCGCCGCGCGGATGCGGCGCAGCGCCTCGACGCCGTCCATCCCCGGCATCTCCAGGTCGAGCAAGATCACGTCCGGGCGCAACTGGGCGGCGAGCAACACCGCCTCCGCGCCCGTGCTGGCCTGCCCGACGATGACAAAGTCCGGCTGGGTGCCGAGGATGGCGGCCAGGCCGTCGCGCACGACCGGATGGTCGTCGGCAAGGAGGATGCGGATGGGCATTTTCGTATTCCGTATTGCGTATTGCGTATTGCGTAGCGCGTGAGAGAATCAGTACGTCACGAAACCGTAGTAACCGCTTCGCGTCAGTCGTTAGGGCGAAAAAGCGGCTAACTCCACAGGGGCGCTTCGCGGAGTCGCTACTACGAGCCGCTTCCGTGATCCACCGAGAATACGGAATACGCACTACGCAATACGGAGGGCGCCTCACATCAAGCGTTCCAGAGGGATCGTCACCTCGACCCTCGTCCCCTCGCCCGGGTTGCTTTCCAGTTTCAGGGTTCCGCCCAGCAGGTGGACGCGCTCGTTCAGCCCGATCAGGCCAAAGCGGCCTTTGGGAATCTGAGAGGCGTCGAAGCCGCGCCCGTCGTCCTCGACGATCAACCGTACCTGGTCGGGCGCGGCCTCCAGCTGGATCGTCGCGCGGCTGGCCTGGGCGTGGCGGGCGATGGTGCTCAGCGCCTCCTGGGCCACCCGGTACAGGCTGGCCTCGACGCGCAGGGGCAGGCGGCGGTCCACGCCGCCAGCGGTGAACGCCGCGGGCAGCGCGGATTTCTGCGACCACTCGGCGGCGAGGGCCGCCAGCGCCTCGGCCAGCGTGCGGCCTTCGAGGGGCGCGGCGCGCAGGTCGAGCACCGAGCGGCGGGCTTCCTCCAGGCTGGACCGGGCAAGGGCCAGGGCGTGTTGAATAGCCTCCCGCGCGGGCTCCCCCTCTGTCCCGGTCTCCAGCAGCGCGTCGGCGGTCTCCAGTTGCAGCGCGATGGCCGTCAACCCCTGCGCGAGCGTGTCGTGGATCTCGCGCGCGATGCGGTTGCGCTCTTCCGCTGCGCCGAGTTCGGCGCTCTGCGCGAACAGCCGCGCCCGCTCCAGCGCCGCCGAGACCTGGGCGCTGACGGCGGACAGCAACTGCAAATCCGCCGCGCTGAGGAACTGCCACTCGTCGGTGGCGACGTTGAGGATGCCGACTGGCTGGTTTTGCGCAACAAGCGGGACGGTGGCGTGGAAGAGCAGGCCGCGCGTGTCGCCGGCGGCTTCGGCGGAGTCCTGCAGGCGGGTGCATTCGACGACGTTGACGGCGCGCGTGAGCTGTCCCGCGCGCAAGAGATACTGGCAGTGGCAGTCGGGCGGCTGGCACAGGTGATAGTAATCGTCGTGCGCCAAGCCGGGCGGCAGGCCGCAGTGGGCGGCGAGCAGGAAGTCGTGCGGCCCGCGCGCCTCGGGGACGTATTTGGTCAGGTCGGCTGCCGACCAGAGGAAGATCCAGGCGGTTTGCAGGCCCATAATCTCGACCAGCGTTTCGAGCGTCACGTCGAGCGCGGTCTGCAGGTCGTGAGAGCGATTGAGGTGCTCGGCCAGCCGGTTGAGCGCGCGCAGGCGCTTGATCTCGCGTTCCTGCGGGTCGGCGCCCAGGTCATCCTGCCGCCGCCGGATCTGGTCCCGGCTGAGGAGGGGACGCTCGAAGTTGAACTCGTCAAAGGGGCTGGACTTGATCAGGCCCTCGCCATGCGCCCAGGCGTAGAAGCGTTTGAGCGCGGCGGTGATTTTTTCGACCTCGCCGCGCCGCGCCCCGCCCAGCCGCAGTTCCAGCAGGTAGGTGCGCAGGTCTACGTCGTCGTTCGCGTCCGGCGTGAACTCAACTCCCCGGCGGCCGGCCTGCCATTCCAGATAAGCGCGGACAGGCGCGAGGCGGCCGGCTTCGTCAGGCGCGAGCGAGGCGGCAAAACGGTCGAGGAGCGGGGCGGGCGCGGGGGCAGCCATCACCACTATTATAGGACGGTTCAGTTTGGAGGGTAGGAGGGATTGTGCAATAATCTCCCAGGGCGGGGGCCGGTCAGCGGATTGCTTCGCATAGCGGATTAGCGGATGAAGGGTCAAGTAGCGCGCCGGGACGAATCTGGCGCGGCGTGGGAAAGTGACGACATGACCAAAAGTAAAAAGAAACACTCCTCCCCAAACCTTCCGGCGCAAACACTCCTGCGCTCGCGCCTTGAGGGCCTGTGGCAGAACCCTGCCCTGGCGGGCCAGTCGCCCGAGCAAATTGCAGCCGACCTGCAAGCAGTGATGCGCGGCGCCAAGCCCGAACTGGCGGTCTCCACGGCGCTTCAAGCTTTTCAGGCCGCGCCGCCGGAGGCGCAGAAACGGCTTGAGGAGATCCTGCCCGGCTGGCTGGAGCGCGAGAACCTGGCTGAGACTCTCGAAAGGTCGTTGGCCGACGGCGCGCTTCCCGCCGCGCACCAGCAGACAGCCGCGCGCTGGCTGGCGGCAGTCGGGCGCGTCGTCCCCTTGCCCTCAATTCGCACGGCGGACACATTCCACAGCGCCTACGAGCTTGACGACGGCTCGCAGGCAGTCGTCGTCGTCCTCTGGCACACGGATGCGCGCAAAACGCGGGCGCAGGGCATGGAGTTCCTCATTGACTACAACCCACCGTGGGATGGCGCCGTCAAAGACATCATGTTCCTGCCCAAAAAGACGGCCGAGACGCTCGTCGCGCGTTTTGTCCGCATCTGGGACAAACGCGGTCAGCCGATGACGCCCATCGGCGCCGCCGAGGCCAGGCGCAAACTGCTCACCGCGCTCGCCAGCAACCGCGCTTCCGGCATCCGCCTGCCGCGCGATCTCATCCTATATCGCGAGCAGTTCTTTCAACACGTGCTCGTGTTGCCGGAGTCGCCCGGCGCGCCCCTCTTTACCGTCGAGGACTTTCACGCCCTCAGCCAGGCGGGCGAATCGCCGGAGGCGATTTCGGCCTTTGAGCAGACCGTCGGGCGGCGTATTCGCATGGAAGACGGCAAGGAACTGTTCATTGACGCCAGCATCGCGAACATGGGGCAAGATGAGTGGGACGACGAGGAGGCCTGAGAATAGCCGGGGGAGAAAAGCAACCCGCCCTGCTAACCACACCGTCAGCACGGCCAGACGGGGGCGGGGCCGCCACAGTAGGCGACTTTTCGCGGGATGGGGAAAGCCTTGCGGCTTTTTACTCTGGGCTGACAGGCGCATGGCGTTGCAGCCATGCCATTGGTCCCCGTGCAGTCCGGGGCGCCTCATCGCTCACGATTATAGCCGCTTTGTGGAGCCAGACAAGCCTTTCTTGGCAGAGATTCGTTATGTCCGACTTCGCCCACATCAAATCCATCCACGGAACCATTACAATACCGACATGCGATAACTGTTACCTGGCTTATCCCGAGAAAGGTGCAAATAACCTGCTCGTGAGTCTCACTGAGGTTGAGAATGAATACCTGTCGAAGTTAGCGGAAAAATATGGCGTCACTCGGGTTGAAGCACTACGGAGGCTCATAACGAGATCTCTCCCCGATTAATTTTTTCCAGCACAACGGCGTGTTCTACCTTCATCCCATCGCCAAAAATACCCCGCGTGATAGGAAGTTGTCGCTTGTCTCTGTCCAGCTTTCTTTCTAGAATCTGAATACATCTGAAAGTCGAAGATCCGAAGCGGAGGTGTTCTGCCAATTCTCCGAGTGCTTGTGGTGTGTCAATGAAAGCCCCCTTGATGTTGGAAGGTCCAACCACAATAATCACCGGCCGCCCTGGCTTGACGACTCGCAGCATTTCAAGCATACACAGGCGCATATTTTCAAAGTAAGCCTGGACGATACCCGCCAGTTTCAGATGGTTTTGACTGGCAAGTTGCCGGACAAATGCGTCGATGGTTTGGACGCCAAGCGGATTGCTTATTCTTTGTAGGCACTCAGCTTTGGACAGCCGATCACTCCCAACATAATCTTTAGACAATCCTAAATACTCTTCGGGTGTTGTGTGGAGCGCCCCGGCAAGCCAGAATACGCTGAACTTATGCCCACGCTGATAGTCAATCGCATTGACATAGGGGGGGAGTTAAAGACCAAATCCATGCTGTTCGTTTTAAGCGCTGGAACATGCCGTGCGTCGTTACCTACGATCTTAGCCTCTACCTGATGCTCAGACTGCGCCCACAGTTCCTCCATCATTTTTCTCAAGCGTTTCAACCTTGCCAGGAATGCCTTTTCTACATCTGGCGGCGCATCCTTCATCACACGATGCGGGCGTGAATGGGCCAGGTCCATGACATTTGCCATAGACCCTTTGCCCTTCGTGTAGATAATGCTTGAGAAAACGATATAGAGAAAGTCTCTAATAGCCGGATGGCGGGCTTGACTTATTACGTGCAGGAGCAGAGTAAGTTCTTCCACCAGAGTGCATTTGACCTGCGCAATGAGACGGCTCAATGGGTCAATTTCTGTCCCGTAACTATTCCTTCCGAGGATTCGCGCCTCCACCAAAGTTGTGCCCGACCCAACGAATGGATCGAAGACCTTATCGCCCTTTTGGGTGAACTCTTCTATTGCCCATCGGGGCAATTGGGGAGGAAACTTGGCCGCATAGGAATGCATGGGGTGAGAAGCATAATTTCCTTTTGCCCCTGCAAAGTTGAGGTCAGTGCTATGATCAATAACAATCATACGAGTCTCCAGGTTAGGCAGGTATTTTCTCAAGTATAAGCGAAACTGGGCAATTCTGAATTCGCGCGAGTTTAGGGACGGCCTTCTTCGCCAGCGCGTAGTATTCCTCATCCACCTCGATCCCTGCACTCCATGCAATTAGCCTGGATGATCTCGTAGGTCATTGCATCTTGATTATATGCGATTTGCTCGCGCGCCGGAATGCCTACGTCGAGCGCGCACCTTTCTGCGTCTCTTGGGTACGTCTCCCTGGGGGCGTCAGGTCGTGGGCGGTTTTCTCCGCCGTCCCGCCCGCGTGTGTCGTTTGCCCCGGCGGCGCTTGGGGGCAGCGTCGGCCGGCTTCGCGGGGGCGGTTGGCTGCTCCGCTTTTTCGGGTTGGGGGGCAGGCGCGGCCGGCTCGCCGGGGGCGCCCGGCGGGGGCGGGGTCGCCGGGGCGAGAGGCGGCGGTGTCGCCGCGGTGGGCGCGGGAGTGGCAGCCGGCGTGGTGGGCCAGGTGACCACGCGCTCCAGCGCGACCAACCGCCTTTCCATTTCCTGCAAAAGCAGGAGGATTTGCCCCACGGCCTGCTCGGTCGTCAGGGTCTCGGCTTTCCACGCCAACAACACGCCTTCCAGCCCATAAGTGCCCATTGCCCTCTCCTGTCCACACGTTTCCGTGTAATCCTGGGGATTTTTTTCGGGAGCAGCCGCTCCCGAAGCATGAGGGTATTTTACACGGAAACGTGTTCCTTGTCAAGAGCCAGTTTCGGCGGTTTTCTTGCCGTACTGAAACTCGACCCGCTCGGCGATCAGGGTGAGCAGTTTCACCGACGTGCCGCGCGGCTTATAGACCCCGCATTCCCACTCGCTCACCGTTTGCTGGCGCACGCCCAACTCTTCGGACATCTCGGTCTGCGTCATCCCCAGATGCTGGCGCAGGGCCTTGATCTTGGCGGCATCCCACCCATATTGAGGCTTGCGCCGGGCGCGTTTGGCTTTCGGTTTGGCAGGCATGGCGTCTCTAAAGGTGAACCCGTGTCAGCCTATTTTACACAGATTCGCGGTTGGCGCATCTGGCAGAGAGGCGAGGCGTATTGCGTATTACGTATTGCGTAGTGCGGATCGGATGGTTCAGGCAGCGGGGGCGGGTTTGCGGCGGGCGTAGGCCGCCAGGGCCAGCGCGCCGCCGAGCAGCAGCCCGGCCAGCCCCCAGATGGGCGTGCGGGCCATCACGCCGAGCACGATTTCCGGCGGGTAGTCGGGATGGGTATGCGAATGCAGGGCGACCTTGAGGGCCATGAAGATGCCGATCGTCAAGGGGGCGGCGCTCCCGGCCAGCAGGCCGCCCGCCGTCAGGAGCAGCACGCCCTTGCGGGGGCGCAGGGGCGCGCCGCCGAAGCGGCGCGTCAAAAAATGCGCGAGCAACAGCAGGGGCAGCGCTGCGCCCAGCGCGGTCACGGGCGCCAGGGTCGTGTCTTCCGCGCCAATCCATAGGAAGAAAGCCAACCCGAAGAGGTAGGTAGGAATAAGCAGGAGGCGGCTGCGCGCGGACCATTCGATCATGGGGCTACACGCGCACGCGCTGGGCGGCGGCCTCGGTGAGCGGGACCAGGACGGTAATGCGCGTGCCGCGGCCTTCTTCGGAGTCAATTTTGACCGCCCCGTCGAGCATCTCGGCGCGCTCGCGCATATTGACCAGGCCGAGGCTGCCGCGCCGTTCGTAGTTGGCGTTCACCACGCCGACGTTAAAACCCACGCCGTCGTCCTGGATTTCCAGCGCCAGCACGTCGCGCTGAGTCTTGAGCCGCACCCAGATGTGCTGCGCCTGGGCGTGTTTGCGGGCGTTGCCCACCGCTTCTTCGGCGATGTAGAACAGCACGCCCTGCTGGTTCTTTTCGAGCCGGTCGTCTACGCCCGGCTCGGCCTCGACGATGACGTTCTGGCTGTGCGTCTCGCGCATCTTCTCGGCCAGCTGCTGGAGCGCCGCCGTCAAGCCCTGGCTCTCCAGCACGAGCGGGCGCAGGGTAAAGAGCATGTGACGGATCTCTTTGGTGGTCTTGCGCGCCAGGTCTTCCATCTTGAACAGTTCCTCGGCGGCCTGTCTCGGGTCACGCTCGAGCAGGCGGCGGGTGAAGTTGGCGCGCATGGCGAGCGCGGCAATGGACTGGGTGGGGCCGTCGTGCAGGTCGCGGGCGAGTTTTTTCTGGGCCTCTTCCTGCACCTCGACCAGCCGTTCCTTCTCCTCGCGCAGATGGAGATAGAGCTGCGCATTTTGCAGGGCGATGATGGCCTGGTCGACGACGGCGGTCAGAAAAGCCTGCACGTCCTGACTGAAGAAGTCCGGCCGGGGGTGGGCGTACAGGACGGCGCCGTAGGTCTCGAACCCCGCGCGGAGCGGGAAGGCCATGAGCGAGTGGCAGGTGTTGAAGGCGATAAATTGGCGCAGTTCCGGGTCTCGGAACGGATCGGCGATGGCTTTCGGTTCGCCCATGCGGATGACCTCGGCCAGCACCCCTTCGCGCGCCGGGCAAAGCGCGCGATGGTCGGCGGGCGGCAGCCGCCAGGCCGAGGTGACGCGGAGCTGGTCTTCGTGGAAGGTGAGGACGGCGGCGATGAAATCCGCGTCGGCCTCCTGGCCGCCGCCGACGCCCAGCGCGGCGGAATTGAGCGTGGCATCCAGCACGCGATTGTAGTCGAGCGCGGCGGAGACCATCGAGGACATGTCGTAGATGGCCCGCGTATAGGCGCGCAGAGCGTCCATCGCCTGCGTTTCGGCCAGCGTCTCTTTCTGGGCGGCGGCGGTGATGAAGGCGCGCAAGCGGGCGGCGACGAGGGAGGCGCCGACGACAAGCGGCCACAGGATGATGACGGCGATGAGGAGTGGGAGGAGGCCGCTGTAACTCTCAGGATAAAGGAGGAGCAGCAGCCCGGCCTGGGTCAGGTGAAAAACGGCAATCGCCCCCAGGGCGGACGGCCAGCCCGTCTGCAGGGCGACGGTCACGGCGGGCAGCAATCCAATCCAGATCAACGGGCCGCTGTTGTCGCCCGAAGCCCGGAACAGGCCGAGGGCCAGGAGCGAGTCGGCGGCGAACATGCCCCACAACAACCAGGGCTGCCAGGCCTCCCACGATTCGAAGAACTCCAGCAGGGTCAGGCCGATGTTGTACAGCAGGGTGACGACGACCAGGGCGATGACCACCGCGTCCGGGCCGGACGGGCCGGCATTCACAAAAACCAGGAAAGCCGCCGCGGCCAGGAGCAGCCAGCGCAGGTTGAAGATGAGCCAGCGCATGCGGCGGGCAATGCGGCGTTCTTGCTTGGTCATGGCACTAATGATAGTCTCTTTGCAGCCGGAGGGGAAGTTAGGGGTTGGCCGCCCACTCACGCCAGCGCGGGCGTGACACAAACAGCCGCCGAGCCAGGCAGGGGGCTGCCCCGCTGTCGGCGGCTGTTGGGCGGAGGCTGGGCAGGGGGCTGCCCCGCTTAACGCTTCTTCCGCGGCGACTTCTTTTTAGCCGCCGGTCGCGCGGTGACCGGGCGTTTGAACACCAACCCCTCGCCGCCAGGCATCCCCGTGTTCATATCGTCCAGCAGTTCCCAGCCGTCGGCGCCCAGCCGGTTGAGCACGGCGGGGAGAATCGGGTAATGTTTCGCGGCGTGGAGTTTGTCAAACGCCTCGTTGTATTTCTTGTACTCGGCGTCGGTCACTTCGACGGGCAGCTCGTTCTCCAGGTGGTGGAACACCCGGTTCACGTGCCACTTGGTGTCCAGCCCGGCGCTCAGGCGGGTGAGGATAGCGTATTCCCATTTCGTAGCCATGCGAGTTCTCCTCTGGATGGGTG
>DAOTXG010000531.1:0-4588 GCA_034435515.1 Anaerolineales bacterium | reverse complement strand
TACGACGTCGTCAAGGAAGTGGTCGAGGCCGAAGGGGCGCTGAATTTTTGGCGGGTAAAGATGCGCCCCGGCAAGCCGCTGGGCTTCGGCCACGTGCGCAGCGCGCCGTTCTTCGGGCTGCCGGGCAATCCGGTCTCGGCGCTGGTCACCTTTGAAGTGTTTGTCCGGCCTGCGCTCCTGAAGCTCGGCGGGCAGCGGCGCTGGGACAAAATGACCCTCCGGGCCAGGTTGTTAGAGCCGGTCCACTCGGATGGCCGGGAGAGCTATCTGCGGGTGGTGGTGGAGCAGCGGCGCGAGGGCTATGTGGCGCGTCCGACTGGCGACCAGGGATCGGCCATCCTCACCTCGCTGGTCAAGGCCAACGGTCTGCTTATTGTTCCCGAGGGGGTGAGGGAGGTGAAAGAGGGGGAAGAGTTGTCGGTGTGGATCTTAGATTAACTGGAGCGGCAGGAGGCTGTGATGACTGAAGCAACCCGGACGACGTTTACCCCCTGGACAGATTGGCCCCGGTGGGTAAGCCTGGGGCTGGCGGTAGTCGGGATCGTGGATTCCCTCTATCTCACCTGGATCAAGTTGGCGCGCACCCAGGCCCTGTGTACGGGGGTGGGGGACTGCGAAGCGGTCAATAACTCCGTGTATTCCGAAATTAACGGCATCCCTATCGCCGTGTTGGGGTTAGGAATGTACCTGGCGATCATTCTGCTGTTGGCTTTCGAGGACCGGGTGAGAATTGTGGAAATCTACGGCCCCCAGGCGGTTTTTGGTTTGGCATTGACAGGAACCTTATATTCGGCTTATCTTACTTATCTGGAACTGTTTGTCATTCACGCCGTGTGCCCTTATTGCGTGGTGTCGGCGGTCGTGGTGACGGGCCTCTTTGGCCTGTCCATCATCCGTTTGCGGTTAGTCCTGCCTGTCGCGGGGGCTTCGCCGACGGACTAAATCGCAACTGCTTTAAGGAGGAAAGTGTATGCCCAGGATTCGATGCCACTATGAAGACTGCATCTTTTTAGAAGAGGGCTACTGCGGCGCCGCCGCGGTCGAAATCGAGCCGGAAAGCGGCTGTCTCACCTTCACGCGCGTTGACGAGGCCGCCGAAGACAACGAAGAGTGGGAAGAGGACGAGCTCGAGGACGAATTTGAGGAGGAGGACGACGACCTGTACGACGACGAAGACGACGACGACTGGGACGACGAAGACGACGACGATTTTTAGCGCTCGCCCCAACTGAATATCATTTTCTTGCCGGCGGCGGCCGCCGCCGGTCTTATTATCGAGTTCCCCCTCTGCGGGCGGAAACAGGCATCGAAAAGCGGGCCCAGGACAGGCCCGCTTTGTTTTTGGCTGTACCGCAGGGGCAGGCGCGGAGCGCGCCCCTGCCCGAACAACCGCCAGGGTTGTCCCTACCCGGACAACCACAAGGGTTGTCCCTACCTGGACAACCGCCAGGGTTGTCCCTACCTGGCCTGGACAACCGCCAGGGTTGTCCCTACTTGCGCTTGTTTTCCAGCGTGCGGCTCAGGATGTCTTCCTGCTGCTGGCGCGCCTTTTGCGCCGTTGCCTTGCGGTCGGCGCGTAGCCGGCGGGTCGCCTGAGCGGCCTGCGCCTTCTGTAGCGCAATCTGCATGGCCGTCAGCGGCGTCTCGTCGGCCTTGCCCGCGTCCTCGTCAAACTCCTCGAGGGCTTTGAGGCTGAGTTTGATCTGCTTTTTGCGCGGGTCAACGCTCAGCACCTGGACCTGCACGACATCGCCGACTTTGACGACCTCGGACACCTCGTCCACGCGGTAACTGGCCAGCTCGCTGATGTGCACCAGCCCGGGCCGTTCGGCGCCGATGTCCACGAACGCGCCGAACTTCTCGATCTTCGTCACCTTGCCCGTGTGCACCTGCCGGGGCTTCAACTCTTCCCAATCCACGGCCATCGGCTCGATCAGGGTCAGGTCCAGCCGCCCGGCCCGCGGGTCCACCTTGCGCACCCAGACGGTTACCGTGTCGCCTTCCTTCACCACGTCGGCCACCTGATTCACGCGGCTGGTGCTCAACGCCGAGATATGCACCAATCCATCGCGCCCCACGCCGACGTCCACGAACGCGCCGAATAGTTCCACTTTTTTCACCTGGCCGGTGAGTTTCATTTTGGGCTTCAAATCTTCCAGCCGGGTTGGCGCGGCGGCCTCGGCCGTGGTTTGCGCTGCTTCACTCACTGATTCCATCCTCCACAATGTGCAGCTTCTGACTTGACATCAGAGCGGGCGGGATTATACCTGCCGCTACAACGAGTGTCAATGAACGCGCTGCATTGTGTGCACGCAAACGTTGTCACGCAACCCCGTTCTGCCGCAGTTGCACTGCGGCAGGGCCATTGTCAGCAGTGCAACTGCTGACAAACTTTGCGTGCTTACGCTTCATTAAATGCGTTGTTCGCCAGGGCGTCTAAAACTACGGTATAATAAAAATCATCTGGGAAATTAATCACACAGTTGTCAGGAGCATAGGTTGCGGTTCCTCATCACAGGCGTCGGCGGCTTTGCCGGAAGCCATCTGGCCGATTATTTGCTGGCAAACGCCGACGCCGACTCGGAGGTATGGGGGTGCGACCTCACGGACGTCCCGCGACCTTACCTGGCGGCCCGGCTCAAACGGGTAATCTGTAATTTACTCGATCCTGAGGCCGTGCGGGCGTTGATCGAGCGTGTCCAGCCCGACCGCATTTATCACCTGGCCGGGCAGGCTTTTGTGGGCGAAAGCTGGGCCAACCCGTGGTTGACGCTGGAAACGAATCTACGGGCGCAGGTGAACCTGTTCGAAGCCGTTTTAGCCGCGCGGCTGAAACCCTGCCTGTTGGTACTGGGCTCGGGCGAAGAATATGGGCGGGTGGCGCCGGAAGATTTGCCGATCCGGGAGACCTGCCCGCTCCGGCCCGACAGCCCGTACAGCGTCAGCAAAGTGGGGCAGGACTTGCTCGGCTTGCAATATCACCTGAGCCACGGGCTGGAGGTCGTCCGCGTGCGGCCGTTCAATCACATCGGCCCGCGCCAGAACCGCAAGTTCGTGGCCCCGGCTTTCGCCGCGCAAATCGCCGCCATCGAGGCCGGGCGGCAGCCGCCCGTCCTGCGCGTGGGCAACCTGGACGCTCGCCGCGATTTCACCGACGTGCGCGACGTGGTGCGGGCTTACACGCTGGCGTTGGAGCACGGCGAGCCAGGCGAGGTGTATAACATCGGCTCGGGCCAGTCGCATCGCATCCGCGAGCTGCTCGATTGCCTCCTGAGTTTGTCGCCGGCCGCCATCACGGTCGAAACCGACCCGGACCGGCTGCGGCCTTCCGATGTGCCCGAGATGCGATGTGACGCCTCTAAATTCCGCGCCCGCACGGGCTGGGAACCGCTCATCCCCTTTGAGCAGAGCCTGAAAGATTTGCTGGATTACGAGCGCGCTTTATTGGCGAAGGTTCCAGGATAAAATGAGTAAAACGAGCCTGATTACTGGGATCACGGGACAGGACGGCAGTTATCTAGCCGAGTTCCTGCTCTCCAAGGGGTACCGCGTCATTGGCATGATGCGCCGCACGAGCATCATCAACCTTGATCGGCTGGAGCCGATTCAGGACCGCGTCACGCTCGTCCAGGGGGACCTGCTGGACGAGGCTTCGCTCATTGGCTTGCTGCGCGAGTTTGAGCCGGACGAGGTGTATAACCTGGCGGCGATGTCGTTCGTCCCCACCTCCTGGCAGCAGCCAGTGCTCACGGGCGAGGCGACGGCCCTCGGCGTCACCCGCCTGCTGGACGCGATTCGCCTCGTTAATCCGAAGATTCGATTTTATCAAGCGTCGAGTTCAGAAATGTTTGGCAAGGTTCAGACCGTGCCCCAGAACGAGAAGACGCCGTTTTATCCACGCAGTCCTTACGGGGTAGCGAAACTCTACGGGCACTGGATCACGGTCAACTACCGGGAAAGCTACGGCTTGCACGCCGCCTCCGGTATCCTGTTCAATCACGGCTCGCCCCGGCGCGGGCTGGAGTTTGTCGAGCGCAAAATCAGCCAGGGGGTGGCGGCGATCAAACTGGGCCTGGCGGACCAGCTGCGCCTGGGCAATCTTGAATCCCGGCGCGACCTGGGCTTCGCGGGCGACTATGTGTGGGCCATGTGGCTGATGCTTCAGCAGGAAACGCCGGACGACTTCGTGATCGCGACCGGCGAAACGCACAGCATCCGTGAGATGTGCGAGGTTGCCTTCAGCCACGTGGGCCTGGATTACCGGGATTACGTGGTGCAGGATCAGCGCTTCTTCCGCCCGGCGGAGGTGGACTTGCTGGTCGGCGACGCCTCGAAAGCGGGCCGGCAGTTGGGCTGGGAACCGACCATGACGTTCACCCAGCTGATGCACCTGATGGTCGACTCCGACCTGGCCCGGCTCCAGCAAGGCAAGAAACTTCCAGACCTGGTCGAGATCACAACAGTGCGGCATTAGATTGTTGGAACCTCATGAGCCAGCACACGCGCGAGCAGTTTGCCAGGAAACTGGGGGCCGACGGCGATCCGAAGTTAAACGCCGCCGCCGACTTTGCGGCGCGCCTGTTGAACA
>DAOTXG010000530.1:0-7726 GCA_034435515.1 Anaerolineales bacterium | reverse complement strand
ATGCCCGTGTCGGTCACCCAGCGCGCTTCGGCGTTGTGAAGCACGATCTGAGGCTGCACGCCCACCCACTCTACGGCGGGCAGGGAGGCGATGGCTGCGACCTCGGCGGCGGTGGCCTGCACATCTACCACCACCCCGGCATCGGACAGCACTGTGACCCCAGCCATGTTGGCCAGCGCCTGCCCCACCGCCTCCGGGTTCGGGTCGGAGCGGAAGACGTGGACGCGGTAGACCTGTCGGCCGGGCAAGTCAAGAAGCGCGGCCTTGCTGCCCACGGCGACCGGGATGCGCCACGCCGGCTGGTAGTAGCCCACCCAGCGGATGGCAGAATTGAGAGCGATGGCTCTGGCCTGCTCGGGGGTGGCCCGCACCATATAGGTATCGTCAGGCACCACGCCGGCGATCATCCCGCCCGACGCCGTCACCGCGGCCGTGGCCTCCGTGAACCGGCGATCGCGCACCTGCACCAGCCAGGGCTGTGGCACGCCGGGCGCGAGCGTCAACTCGTTCACCAGGGCGACGCCGTCAATTGTTGGCAAGGGGCCAGACAGGGGATCAAATGCGCCGATGAGCAGGCGGATGAGGTGGCTCCCTTCGGCAGTCAAGTTGGGCAGGGTCGCGCCCACCGAGGAGACTGAGCCTGCCTCGGCGACGGCATCCATTGGTGCCGCCGTCGCCGGGCGCATGGGGAGCGGGAGGGCGCTTCCCAACAGAGCCACGATCACGAGCGTCGTCATCAACTTTCTTGGATTCATGAGCATGCCTCCGTGCATCTATCCGTGTGACGTGCGAGGCACTCGCGCAGCCCCATCGGGTGAAGCGAGTGCCTCGCACGTTGTCTATTGCTCGAACAGCCCCACCGCGTCGAAGGTGATCGTGCCCGCCGTATGCGTATCCGTCGGGGCAAAGCCCGTAAGCACGACGCGAACCTGTGTCACGCCGACTGGGATCGTGACCTCGGTTTCAAGTGTCACGAAGCCATTCGTGGTCAGCGGCGCCGTCAGGAGGCTCACCGTGTCGAGCACCTGGCCGGCTGCCCCGAGGTAGGTCAATCCAGCCGTGGAGGCGGAGGAAGCGTCCGTCGAGTGGACGGATACGACCAGACTGAGAGTCTCCCCGGCACTGACGACAATGGGATCACTGGTCCAGGTCGGCGATCCGGCGAGCAGGGCATTGCCGCCGTTGCCCTGGATGGAAGCGCTCTGCGCTCCGTCGCTGCCGCCGCTGCTCCAGGCGGTCGCGCCGGCGCCGCTGTCCGAACCGCTCCAGTTCGCGGGCCCTGTGCCCGCGTCGTTCGCCTGCTCGAACGATCCGTTCTGAACCTTGTTACCCTTGACGGTGACGGTCAGCGTCGCCGCATTATTCGTCTCGTCAGACTCGGTCACTAAGCCTGTCCGATCGGCAGTGACCTGGAGCGTGTGCTCGCCCTTGACACCGCGGGTGTTCCAGTTGAGCGATACTTCCGTCGCGCCACCCGGAGGGATTGCCCCGGTATCAACCAGCCCAAGCAGTGTCGCGCCGTCGAGGACGAATTCGGTCTTCGAAGCGCTCGCCTCGGCGTTGCCCAGGTTGGCCAGGGTGGCGACGATCGTCACCTTCTCGCCCTCCCGCGCGCCCTGGTTGTTGGTCGTGGTGAGGCCAGTGACGCGCAGATCAGGCAGTCTCGCCTGTGTGACCTGCGCGATTTCAGTGTTGCTTGGCGCGGTTGCCACGCCATCCGTGTAGAGGCCGATCACGCGGTAACCGTACGTTCCGTTAGGTCGGTTGGCGACCTGGAAGGTCTGGTCGGTTGTCGCGCCGATGGGCTGGAAGGCGCCCGACTGTACTCGGACATCGTCCACGTACCAGCCGCACGGCTGCGAGAGCGCGCGGTTATCTGGCCCGAGGAAGTAGACAAAGCGGATGAGGAGGCGCTTGCCTTTGTACGCCGCCAGGCTTACCCGGCGATGCTCGAAGCCCCGGCTGAGAGTGTCCGGATTCGAGGGATCGCAGATCGCGGGGTCCTCCTGCCCGAGCGCAGTCATGGTGGCCTGGATGACGTCAACTGGCTGCCAGTCTGGCTCAGTCGTCGGGTCGCCGTCGTCAATCGCCGCCTCGACGCGGCCCTGGTCGTCGCCCTCACTCTGGAAGAGGGAAAAGAAAGCCAACTCAGGATCGCCCTGGGCAGGTACGGTGAACGGGTCTTTCAAGGTGAGGAGGGAGCGGGCATTCTGAACGCCGGGATTGAAGTCGGCGGGCGAGAGGCCGGTCCAGAAACTTCTCACGCCGGAGCGGCTCTGGTTGCCGCGGAACTTGAGGGTGCTGCTGTCGCTCGCCTGCCAGGGTTGGAGCCTGGGATCGGCGGGCTGTGGCTCGACCGTCGCCGACCAGCGGTCGGTCAGGCTGCCCTCCGCATCATCCGAGAACAGCACTCCGACGTCAGTAGACTCCTCGACCCGGAAATGATCGAACCCGTCGCGGGTCGCCGTGAAGTCCCAGTTCAGCGTGAAGTTTCCGTCGGCGGCCTCCTCAGCCGGGATGGGGTCGAGGACGGGCGGGGCGAAATTCGAGCCGATGACGACGACCGGGAGGGTCATGCTGTCCGTCGAGCCATTGACACCGCTGACAGTCAGCGTCGTCGTATAGCGTCTTATCTCCGCATAAGCGTGCTGGACGATCTTCCCAACGCCGGTCGTGCCGTCGCCGAAATCCCAGGCGTAGTGGAGGTTGCTTTCGTCAACCCGGCTCCGGTTCGCAACGTCGGCATATTGATAACTGCCCGAGGCGTCGAAGGTCACCACTTGATTCTGGATGGCCTCGTTCGGCAAGGCTTGATAATAGGCGACGACGTCTGCGTTGGCTGCCTGCGCGCCGCCCATCTCGGGCTGGAGCATGTACCACCCTTCGATGTGCGCGCACATCTCCATGCCCTTCGCCCACCCCTCCGAAGCCGTGAGGCCCGTCGGGTCGGCGCTGGTCAGCGCATTGATCGTGGTCAGGTTGTCGCGCGGGGTGTGGAGGATGGTGATGCCTTCGGCGGAGGCCGGTGTTCCGTCCGCATGGGGGCCGAAGTAATCGGGGAAGAGGTTGAAGATGGGAATGCCCACCGCCGCGAAGTTGGCGTAATCGCTGGTAAAGAGCGCCAACCCGCCGACCGCCGTGACGATTTCGTCGCGCTGCGAGTCGATCCCCATTTCGGCCGCCTCAGCGTCGGACACAAAGATCGGCTGTGGGCCGAGCGGCGTCTGGATCGTATCGTCCAGATGATCGAACACCTCATCCACGATGGTCTCGGCCCGGACGTTAAAGGCCGCGATCCGGTCTCGAACCGGACCGGGCGGATAATCGTTCGGGTCGGCGAGCTGGAGCACTTCGGGGACGCGATCCACGCCGTTGCCGTTGCGGAAGGCTGGATACGCGCCAGCGCACGGGTCCAGGTTGAAGTAGGCGCGCACCTTCTGTTCCTCGCCCGGCGGGATATTGTTTCTGACGTAGTCAATCGAGCCCCAAGTGCCGGACTCTTCCGAGTCCCAGGGGATGAATTTCACGGTCGCCGATGGCCGCGTCCCGGTTGCCCGCCAATAGTCGGCCAGGATCTTGGCGATGCGGATGACGGTCGCATGGCCTTCTGATGAGTCCCACGCCGCCGCCGGGCCGGAATCGGTGAAATCGTAATGGCCGCTCACCAGGACGGACTCGTCCGGGTGATCGGCACCTGGAACAATCGCGGCAATGTTGTAGGCCTGACCGCCCGCGGCGTCGAGGTAGCCACCCCGCGAGCCGGTGCCGGGCGAGATGAAGGGGTAGCGGCGCATCACCACCCCGAATTCTCCAAGAATTTCCGTCATGGTCTGCTCGTAGTAGTCGAGGTACTCGAGCTGGTGGTTGTTGCAGACGCCCCACGGCGTAAAGGTCGGATCGCCTGGGGGACAGAAGCCGTGTCGCGGGTCGCCCGAGCCGGGCGGGTCGTCCGCCGTCGTGTCGCCGGGGTGTCGGCTGGGATAGTTCAGCGTCTCAAAGATATTGACGTCGTACGCTACCCATTTGCCTGAGGGGTTCGGGTTTGCCGGCGGGTCAAGCGGCGAGGGGATCGGGTCGCCCGGCTTGAAAAAGCCGATGGGGTTGTAATCCATCGGCGTGATGCCCGGTGAGGGCTGGGCGTGATTGGAGTAGGCCGCTTCCGGCGCACCGAATGTGTTCACCAAAGCCAGTGCGACGATCAGCGCGACTCTAATGTTCTTGGTAAGCATAGAACTATCTCCTGTGAATAAGGATGTGGGTGACGAGGCTATTCTTCCCCCGTGATATATATATGCACTTCACATCCCTAAAAAATACATGGGTGGGGAAATGACAAAAAAGACGCAGCACCATCGGCGCTGCGTCTTGGGTCGTAGGATGGGACAAGTTTGAAACTTGTCCTACATTTGGTTGCGGCGGGAGGCCGCGCTATGGGTTACAGGCGGCGAACAGGTTGCGTTCCGGTGAGGGCCATAGACCCTCGACCTGATGTTCGAGGCTGGCGGCGATGTCTATGACGCCCTCGCCCAACAATCCCGGATAGGCTGGATTGATTCTATCCAGGGGCCGAGCCGTGCCGCCGATGAGCAATCCGACTTCGTCCAGGGTGAGCGCGGGGTCCACGCTGAGGAGGAGCGCAGCCTGCCCCGCCACGAAGGGGCTGGACATGGAGGTGCCGCTCCATCCGGCGTAGCCGTTCACCGGGATGGCGCTGTAGACGTTTTCTCCGGGGGCGGCCACGCCAATCCAGTCGCCATAGTTGGCAAAAGACGACTTCCGGTTTCTTGCGTCCACCGACGTTACTGCAATGACGCAAGCCTCGGCGGCAGGGTATTGAGGGGCCGTGGAATTCAAGTTGCCAGCGGCGGCAGCCACCACCACCCCCAGCCCGGACGCCTCTTCCACCCCATCGCGCAGGAGTGCCGAGGGATGCGCTGTCCCCAGGCTGAGATTGATCACGTCGGCGCCGCTGTAAGCGGCGTACAGAATAGCATTCGCCGTCCTGAAGTTGTTGCCTCGGCCATCGGAGTTAAGGACCCGCAGGGGAAAGATCTGGGCCTCAGGGGCGACCAGGTGGACGATCCCGGCTACGTGCGTGCCATGCCCGTAGGCTTCATCCACCCGGCCGTCGCCGTCGTCGTCTTGTCCGTTGGCCTCCTCTTGCGGCGTCAGGTCATTGTCCACAAAATCGTAACCTAAAACGCTCAGGCGGCCGGCCAGAACAGGGTGGTCCAATTGGACGCCCGTATCCAGGACGGCGACGATGGTTCCCTCTCCCTGGCTGAAGTTGTGGGCAGTCTCCAGGTGCAAGGCTCGCGCGGCATCCTGGTTGCGAAATGAGCCTTCATCCGCGCCGCCCCAGCCATAGATGCGGTCGGTAAAGCCGTCCTCAGGTTCCTGGTTGAGGTAATTCAATTCGGCATAGAGGAGACGGGGGTCCGCAGCCATCACCGCGACGAGTTGTTCCACCTCCACGCCCGAGGGCGCCTGCAGAAGAAAAACGTCGTCGTGATTAAGAAGAGAGGCCAACGTGCTCGTCCCATAAGTCTGGTTGATGCCCAGGACGTCATTACCGGTCAGTGGGGCCAGCCTGACGACGACCTGGCCCGGCTCGTATTCCAAAGTGCTATTGGCGCGGGCGCGTTGGATGATGGGGAGGCTGAGGCAAGTTGCCAACACCATCAGTCCGGCGAGGGTGAGTCTGGCGAAGCGTTGGGGTGTCATATCTCCTCCTACGATTGCCCGATGAGCACAAACGAAGCCCAATAGTATGGATGAACATAACGCTCGCGGAGCGCCTGTTGGGCCGCTCGCAGGGCCGCGGTGAGCCCCTTCCCCTCACTCAAGTGCTGATACCAATGCGCCATCAACGTCGCGGTGGTTTCATCCTGAACAAGCCACAGACTGACCACCAGCGCCGCCGCGCCCGCCCCCAGAAAAGCGCGGGGCAGGCCGATGACCTCATCCCCCAGGATCACGCCGCTGCGCCCGGACTCACAGGCGCTCAGCGTCACCACAGCGTCGCTCAAGTCAAGCCGCAGCACATCGGCGGCGGTGAGCCAGCCATCGTGCAGTTTGAGGGCCGAGAACATGGGATTGTCGGCGCGGAACAGGCCATGACAGGCCAGGTGCAACACATCACATCCTGATGCGGCGGTGTTGAAGGCCTCCAAGCGGGCCTGCTCGTCAATAAGCATATCCGTATGTAACTTGACCGCTGTGAGCTGGCCGGCCACACGCTGGGCTTCGGCGCTCGCCGCCGGGATGAGGGGATCCGCCAGGCCCACGACCAACGCGCGTTGAGGCGCGCGCCGGAGGCGTTGCTGGCACAGGGCCAGCACGGTCACGCTGGGCGCATACGCAATTTCGTAGCGGTCGAGCAAATAGTCCTGACCGTCGAACAGGGCGTGGAAGGGGACGTGGTGCAAGACGCCATGGGGCACAATCGCCAGCCGGGTCGGAAGCCGCTGTGCGAGTTGCGGCCCCAACGGGGCGATGAGTTCGGCGTAGAGAGCAGCCAGCACCCGTCGCGCCGACTTCTCCAGCGTCGCCATGTGGCGGCGGGCGAAGTTGGGACCGGCCCGGAAGCGGTCCCACTGCGCGTTGAGTCGTTGCAATAACTGCTGCACTGCCGAAGCACGGCTCACATGGCGAATAACTTGGACCTCTCCCCGCCAGTGGAGAAAAGCCAATATCTCCTCGCCGACGATGTGATAGGCCAGAAGCATGAGGTCGGCCGGCAGGTGAGTCGGAAGCGTCTCCAGCGACAAGGGGACGGCAAAGGGATCGGACGCGCTGGGGCGGCCGGCGGTGCGCAAACGCAGCAGGCTGATTTCCTGTTCGAGCCGGGTCACGCGGGCTTGCAATTCCGGCAGAGCCGCCTCTCCCTCGTGGATATCCAGAAATTGGTTGTACGCCGCGCCAAGATCGGCCTGCAGGGCCTGGAGCCGGGCCGTGAGGGCCGGGTCATCAGAAGGCGCTCGTTCTGGCGCGATGATGCCAGTGAGAAAGTCCACCAGGGTGCGCGACTTGGCTTGCTCGGCGACGGCAAAAGCCTGCCGGATGCTCTGGTCGTCGCCGCGGGCCAGATGAAGTTGGATCAGGTCTTCGTAAACGGCAGTTTTGTCCCGCAGGAACGAGGTGCGGATGGCTTCGTGAGCCAGGCTTCCGCGCATCTTTTCGATTTGAGAGGCCGCGGTTTCCAGATGTGCCTGGGCTTCGAGGTCGCGGCCTTGAAGTAGGCGCAGGTGCCCCAGACGGCTGTTGATCCGGTAACTGACAGCAGGCAGGCCCACGGTGTCTGCCAGGCGTTGAGCATCCAGGAGATGAGGTTCCGCGGCGGCGGTGTCTGGCAGGACGACATCGGCCAGGCGCATGCAGGCGTGGATGTATTGCACCGGCCACTTTTCCCGGCTGACAAGCGTTAGGGCCTGCTGGGTGGTTTGGAGAGCGGCTTCGTGGTCGCCCTGAGCCTTTTGGAGCGCTGCCTGTTCCAACATCACGCTGCACAGCATCGGGAGGTTGTCGGCGCTCCTGAAGAGGCTGGCCGCCTCGGCCAGGGCAGACGCGGCGGCTTCATACTGATCCTGAGCGATGAGCGCGGCGCCCATGCCCCAGAGCGCCCGCGCGTGGTGGTCGGCCATGCCGGCATCCTTCAGCAAGGCGTTGGCCTCACGGTAAACGGCCAGGGCCTCCGGGTACAAGTTAAGCGCCAGGTAAGCATCAG
>DAOTXG010000529.1:0-33593 GCA_034435515.1 Anaerolineales bacterium | reverse complement strand
CCACTCGTTACTCATTACTCATCACTTGTCACTTGTCACTCGTCACGCGACGCTCGCAATGAGGAGCCAGTACGAGGCGAGCTCGAACACCATCCCGACGCCGACGAGGACGATCGCGTTTCCAGACGAGGTGCGGATGAGGTCGTTCACGGCGTTAATCAACCCGGTGGCCGATTGGGCGATGGCGGCGATGTCGCCGGTCAGCCCCTTCTGGCTGAGGCGGGCCGAGTGGGCGGCGAGGGCCTGTGCTTCCCTGCGATACGGCCCGACGACGAGCATGACGAGGCCGGCCAGGGTCGAGAGCAGGCCGATGGGAAAGAACGCCAGTCCCATCACCAGGCGCATGTTGTCAGGGGTTACGAGGTCGAGCATGAAAGCCTCCAAGTCATATTAGCAAGTAACTCCTCAGCCCGGCGTTCTTTTGAACGCTGACACCTGCGCTTGCGCGCAGGCCGTCCCGCAGGGATGCTTCGCGATCTCGCCCCGGCGGGTTCGCGGCCCGAACGGGGTGCAAGTGTGACGCTGATCCGGCTGATCCTTCGGCTGCGCTCAGGACAGGTTTTTCGCTGATGTTTAGAAAGATAATCAGCGCCATCAGCGTCTTTCAGCGGAATCAGCGTTCTCTACTGCCCGGCCTGAGCAGTTATAGTTCTCCAGAAAAGTCTTTTCCGCGTGCGTCTCACACCTGACAGGTTTCCAAAAAACCTGTCAGGTGTGAGACGGGAAAGAACTTATCTGGACAGCTATACGTCTGGAGGCCGAGGAGTGCAAGAAGCGTGCCAGGTGGCGCACTGACGACTAGCGTGCGTCACTACGAACGGGCACTATGAATGACTGCGAACAGAAGGAGGCTGGTTCAGGCAAACACGCCGGCGATCTCCGGCGCGAAGTGGCCGATTTCGAGCGTGTCGCCGTCGGCGAAAAGCATAGCGCGTTCGATGGCGTTGCGGAGTTGGCGGATGTTGCCGGGCCAGTGGTAATTCTTAAGCGCGTCGAGCACGTCCGGCCCGGCGCCCTGCACGTTGCGCCCCATCTCGCGGTTGTATTTCCCGATGAAATGCCCGACCAGGGCCGGGATGTCTTCCAGGCGTTCGCGGAGCGGGGGTACATGCAGCTCCACGACGTTCAGCCGGTGATAGAGGTCTTCGCGGAAGGTCCCGGCTTTGACCATCTCGACCAGATCGCGGTTGGTGGCCGTGAGGATGCGCACATCCACCTTGGTTTCGGTCGTCCCGCCGAGGCGGCGGATGGAGCGGTCTTCGAGCACGCGCAAGAGGCGGGCCTGCAGTTCGTGCTTCATCGTCGAGATTTCGTCGAGAAACAAGGTCCCCCCGTCCGCCGTCACAAACAGCCCATCCCGCCTCTTCGTCGCCCCGGTAAACGCCCCCGCCTCGTAGCCGAAAAGCTCGGACTCCAGCAGCGTGTCGGTAAAGTTGGCGCAGTTCACCGGGATGTAGGGCCGGTTGGCGCGGGGCGACATCTTGTGGATGGCGCCGGCCAGCACATCTTTCCCGGTACCGCTTTCGCCCGTGAGGAGGATGGTGGTTTGCGCGGGGGCCACGCGGGCCAGGTCGTGGAGCAGCCGTTTCATGGCGGGCGCTTCCCCGGCCACCCACCCGTCCGGCGGCATCCGCGCGCTCCGCAGATGGGCCAGTTCGCGCTGGAGGGCGACCGACTCGGCCGCCTTCTGCACCGCGCCGCGCAGGCGGTTGAAGTCCACGGGTTTCTGGATGAAATCCTGCGCGCCGAATTTCATGGCCTCGACCGCCATCTCGATATCGCCGTAGCCAGTGACCATGATGACAGGCAAGCCCGGCTGCTCGTGGCGCAGGCGTTCGAGCCAGTCCGGGCCATAGCCGTCGGGGAGCTGCACGTCCAGGATGATGACGTCGGCCTCGCCGCGCTCGACAATCGCCTGGGCGGCTTGCAGCCGCCGGGCCTCGAGCACCTCGTAGCCCGCATCGCGCAGCATGGCGGACATGAAGGAAAGCGCAGGTTCTTCGTCGTCTACGAGTAGAAGGGTGGCAGTCATGGGTTTTCCTCCTGGATTGACCGGTTTGAGACGTTCCGCCGGAACGTCTCTACGCCGGCGTTCGCTCCGGGTCGTACACCGGCAGGGTGACGATGAAGATAGTGCCCCCGCCGGGGAAAGATTCGACGTCAATCGCGCCGTGGTGCACGGTCACCAGGCGCTTGCAGATGGCCAGTCCCAGGCCCGTCCCGCCGGTTTTCGTCGTGAAGTGCGGCTCGAAAATGCGGCGGCGGTTTTCTTCGGGAATGCCGGGGCCGGAATCGAAGATGCGGGTCTCGATAAAGCGGCCCTGCAAGCCGCGGTCCACCGTTTTCAAGTCTACCGAAAGATGGCCGCCGGTGGGCATCGCCTGCAGCGCGTTCTCGATCAGGTTGACGAACACGCGCTCGATCAGGCGCGGATCGGCCAGCAGAGGCGGACAATCTTCGACGATGCTGACATTCAAGCGGACATTCTGCTGCGTGATCTTGCTCTTCCAGCGGGTGATGAGCCGCTGGAGCAAGGCCGCCAGCTCAAACGGCTCCTTCTGTGGGTTGAGCGGCTTGGCCCAGGCCAGCAGGTCATTCATCAGGCTGGCGAGCCGCTGGCACTCGACTTGAATCGTGTTCAGGTGCTGCTGGATGGCGTCGTCGGGCGGGAGTTTAGTCGCCAAATACTGGACGCCGGTGGAAATATTGTTCAGCGGCGCGCGCACTTCGTGGGCAAACGATTTAGCCGATTCGCCCACGTAACTCAAATGGTCGAGGTTTTCCTGTTGGACTTCATTCGTCCGCACGCCAGAGAGGTCGCTCAGGATCATCACCGCGCCGCAATCCGGCAGGGGGCGCAGGCGCACCCGCACCGGGAACGGTTCGCCGCTCCGGCGATGGAGGTGGCCTTCACGGGTGAACACGCCGCTCTGCGCGCCGCGCCGCGCCTGTTTGACGCTTTCCCCCAGTACGTCGTCAAAGACCAGCACATCGCCGAAGGGCAGGCCGGTGATGTCCTGCGAGCGATAGCCGAGCAATTGGGCTGCCGCGTTGTTGACCTCGTCAATTGTCCCCTCCGCACTGACAATCACGACCCCTTCCTCAATCTGGGTGTTGATCGCGGCGAGACGACTGGAAAGTTGGAGGGTCAGTTCCTGGGCGCTGCTGGTATGGGCAGCCAGCGTGATCCGGACGATGAGATAATGGATGTGCTGCGCCGCCAGGGCCAGCAGGCCGGGCGCCTGGGCGATAGGCGGGTTGCCTGGAGCATAGGCGATGAAGAGCGTCCCCAGAAATGCCTGCCCCTCGCCGATGGGGTGAGCCAGAAAGTACTGCCAGCCAGCCGCCCGGAGCCCGCGGCGCAGAAAGGCCTCACTCCGCTGATCGCTGGTCCAGGTAAACGGCCGCATGAGGAACCCGGCCTCGTCAGGCTCGATCGTCCGGGGAAATAACGCCGGGACGCCGTCGGCATGGCGTAACGACAAGCGCGGCGCAGTATTGGCGGTCGTCTGATACAGGCCGATGGCATCGGCCCCAAGCATCTCGCGCGCCAATTGTATGGCTTCACCCAGCGCCTCTTCGCGCGGCGCATCGAGCAGCAGGAGCAGGCGTTCGAGCGCGGCGATCGCCCGCGCCTGCTGAAAAGCGACGCGCTCCTGGGCCAGGCGTTCTTCGGCGGGCGTGGCGAGCGCCAGCACCATAAGGACATCGCCCTCGACAAATGCGCTCAATCGCATATCTACAAGCACCGGCTGCCCTGACCGGGCGCGGAGCCACAACCCCAGCACCTGCTGCTGGCTGCCGGGATGAATGAGGCTCAAATCGCCCAGCACCTCCTCGGGCGTGGCAGCGGCATCCCCATGCCGCGTCATTAGAAACTCGGCCAGAGGGCGGGAGATCAAGTCGCTGCGCGCCCACCCGGTCAGCACCGCCGCTTTGACGTTGGCGGCCACAATCACGCCTGTCTCCTGAAGGACGACGAAGGCAGCCGGCAATTGTTCAAAGAGGTATTGAAAGCGCGGGTCGCTATCCCGGTCAGGAAAGCGGGTGATGACGCGCGTGAGAGGCGCGCGAGCGGTTCCGCTGAGACGGGTGTGGGTCATGAGCTAGGCAGAGGATAATCCGGGCCAGGTCGCAGCCGTCCCACCCGGGCGCGCACGTGCGCCGGCAGGATGCCCAGCATATTCCGGTACTTGGCGACCGTCCGCCGGGCGACGCGCACGCCCTCCCGTTCGAGGGCCTCGGCGATTTCGTCGTCCGTCAGCGGACGGGATTCGGACTCCACCAGGGCGCGCACCCGGTCGCGGACGGACAGGCTGCGATCAAAGAACTTGGCGAGCGAGACGATGCGCCCGTTGGGGAGGGCGACGAACTTCCCGGCGACGGCGCGGGAGATGGTAGATTCGTGGACGCCCAGGACCTTGGCCAGCCGGGCGCGGGTCAGGGGCCGCAGGTCGCCGTCGCCGCCGAGGATGAAGCCGCGTTGTTCGCCGGCGAGCAGCCCCATCAGGCGGCGCATGGTATGATTGCGCTGTTGCACGCACTTGGTAATCAGCGTGGCGCGCTCGACGACCGGCGTCCATTTCTCGCGGTCGGCCTCCGGACAGTCGGCCAGGGCCGCCTTGAAGTCGGGGTTGACGCGCAGCCAGCCGGAGAGCGGCGTAAAGACCTCGACCAACAAAGGGCTGTCCGGCGTCTGGCTAAGCAAGCCGATAGAGACGTCAGGGTTGATGAGGGCCGGGCCGCCGTTGCCGCCAATGGTTGTCCGCTCGCCCCAAAAGGCGCGAGCGGGGTAGGGGGTCAGGTTGCGCTGGATAAAGCGCGCCGCCGCTTCCACCGCGCTGCGCGGCATGTGCAAGCGACGGGCGATGCGGGCGTACTCGCATTTCGCCAGCCACTCGAAATGATCCTGGAGGATGGCGCGGGCCAGAGCGAGAATGGACCCGGAGACAGTCTCGGCCAGGTAGTCCAGTTGGATGAGGAGCGATTCGGCCGGTGTGCGCGCGCCGATGCCGGGCGGGTCGGCGTGCTGGATGAGCGACAAGACGTGCTCGACGGTTGCGAGCGGCGCGCGCTTGAACGCTGCCGCCTCGGCGGGGGACTCGACGAGGAGGCCGTCTTCGTCCAACTGAGCGAGGAGATAGGCCGCGATGGGGCGCTCGGCGGGTGACAACGCCGGGCCGATCTGCCGGAGGATGTACTCATCCAGCCGTTCGGGGGTTATGATATCTCGGGGCTCGGCCTCGTCTGCGTCGGCGGCCCGATAGCCGGGCGGCGTGCGGGGAGAAAGGCAGACGATTGGCGCATTGTCACCCTGGGGGCTGGCGCAGTTCGGGCATGGGCCGCGCGCGAGGCGTTTGCCGCATCCGGGGCAGCGCAGTTCTTCAATCAGTTCCAGGGCCGGATTGTCGTTGATCTCTTTAAGTAACGTAGATTCCAGTTCGGCCACGGGCAGGGCCAGGAAACGCATCGTCTGGGTTAGATGAGCGGTGGTCAGGTGTTGGCGGAGTTCTGGAGATTGACGCACAAACATATTTCTAACCTTTGGCAGTATAGCCGGTGTGAGAAGTCCGGTCAAATGGGCAGTAGCAAGATGTGTGCCAGAGGCGGGCTGGCCCCGGTTGTGAAACCACGAAGACACACGAAGGTGCACGAAGGGCTGCGGGACAGCGTGTCCCTTACCAGATTGTTGCGCATAGCCAACGATGGATATTTGAATTTCTGGAAAATGGGCAATGACGAGGTTTAGGTCTATTCGCAATCTCCGCGTCCACGTGATATGGCTGGCGTTTGGGTTGCTCCTGACCGTCGGTGGCGTGGGCCTGGCTCTATGGTTTTCTCCTATGTCCCCCGAAAAGGAATTCAGTGGCCAGTTGGCCTATGCCCATGTAGTAGCGCAGGTCGAATTGGGACCGCGCATCACGGGCAGCGAAGCCAGCCGCGCCGCGGGCGATTACATCGCCGCTCAACTCCGGCAAGCCGGGTGGGAGGTGGAATTTCAGCCTTTCACTTATCTAAATACTTCGGCGCGAAATATCATTGCCCGCGCCAATGTGGGACAGGGACCGGTCATACTTTTAGGCGCTCACTACGACTCGCGCCGCCGCGCCGACCGGGATACGGCTCGCCCGGATGACCCCGTCCCCGGCGCGAACGACGGGGCCTCAGGCGCAGCCGTCTTGTTGGAACTGGCGCGCAGCCTTGACCGCGACGAGGCGCCGAACGAGATCTGGCTGGCGTTTTTCGACGCCGAAGATAACGGCGGGCTGGAGGGGTGGGATTGGATTCAAGGCTCGACCTACATGGCGAGCCGACTCACCGCGGAGCAGGTTCAGGGGATGCAGGCGATGATCTTGCTGGACATGGTCGGGGACGCGGATCAGCAATTTTACTTTGATCGCAACTCCAACAGCGAGCTCTCGGCGCAGGTGTGGGCGACGGCTGCCCGCTTAGGATATGCGGCCTATTTTTCTCCCCAGCCACGTTGGGCTATGCTTGACGATCATATCCCTTTTGCCCAGCGTGGAATCCCGGCGATAGATATCATTGACTTTGACTACCCTTACTGGCATACCACGGCGGACACGGCCGACAAGGTCAGTCCGGAAAGCCTGGAGCGCATTGGCCGAACGGTGAAGGCTTTCCTTGAGACTGGGGATCGTTGAGCCATGTCCGATCTGATTGCACAGCTGCGAAATCTGCATCCGAAACTGGTCAGCCGGGCGGTCGAACAACTGGCGCACGGCGAATTGCTGCGCGAGTCGCTCGAAGCCGAACTCGGCCGGTTCTACGAGCGGCTGACCGACGCCGTCGAGAGCGGGTCGCCGGAGTGGCTCAACTCGCTGATCGAGGCCTGGGTCGCCGCGCGCCCGGCGTCCGCGAATAACGAACAGCAGACTTTTCTTCCGCTCCTGCACACGCTGCGCCGCTGTGCGTGGGAAATCTTGAGCGACCACCTGCCGCCGGCGGAGGCGCTGCGCGGAATCAACGTGTTGGAACGCTTCTGGGCCGAGGCGTCGCTCGGGCTGGTTCGCCTCGAAACCGAAGCGCGCATCCGGGAAATCGAGACAGAACTCGGGTTGGCGCGCGTCGAGCTCGAGCGGCTCGACAAATCCAAATCGGATTTCATCGCGTTGGCGGCGCACGAACTGAAGACGCCGTTGACGCTCATCGAGGGCTACACGCAGCTGCTGGCGGCCGAGTTGCCCGGCGACCACGCGCTGCGTCAGCGCGTGCAGGTCTTACTGGGCGGCCTGGGCAACGGCACACGGCGGCTCAGGCAGATCATCGACGATATGATTGACGTCTCGCTGATCGACAACAACCTGCTGGCCCTGCACTACTCGCCCGTGAACTTGAGCGAACTGATGGAGCATTTGCGGGCCGAGGTCGAGGCGACGATGCGCCAGCGGCGATTGTCGCTCAACGTGGAGGCGGCGGAACCAGGGCTGACGACTTGTGTGGACGTCAACCGCCTGCGGCAGGTGCTCATCCACATCCTGGAGAACGCGATCAAGTTCACCCCGGACGGCGGCTCGATCACCGTCCACTCTCGCCGCCTGCCCGGTTTTGTCGAAATCGCCGTCGCCGATACGGGCATCGGCATCGCGCCGGAGAACCAGCAGCGCATCTTCGAGAAATTTGCCTCGCTCGGCGATGTCTCGCTCCATTCCAGCGGCAAGACCAAGTTCAAGGGCGGGGGACCGGGGCTGGGCCTGCCCATCGCGCGCGGGATCGTCGTCGCTCACGGCGGGACGTTGTGGGTTGAGTCGCCCGGCTACGACGAGGTCGCCTGCCCCGGTACGACCGTCCACATCATGCTGCCATTGCTCTCCGAGCCGCCGGAGGTCAAAGAGCCGGAGCTGCTGACGTGGGCGAAAAACCCCAAGCCCTGGCGCACGCTCTCATTTGATATAGAATGATGAACCCGGGTTTGAGCCGCTTGGGCAGGGGCGCCCCCGGCGCTAACGCGCAAAGGCCCGGAACGGGTTTTCGCAGACGAGAGGGAGAATCATCCCCAGTTCATCGGCCCGCTTCGGACCCGGGCTGGTGATCAGGAAGGACATCCGGCGGCAAGCCCCACGCGCGATTATTGCCCCACCGGGGCGGCCATCTTCTGCCCGGTGAGGGCGGCAATGTGCGCGAGGGCGCGGAAGGCGGCGTCGCGGATGAGCGGGGCGGGGTCGCGCAGGGCGGCGTAGAGCTCGCGCGCCGCCGCCGGGTCGCCCAGGCGGCCCAGCGCTTGGGCCGCCGCCAGGCGGACGCGCTCTTCACCCTCCTTGAAAGCGCGGTTGAGGATGTCAATGGCGCCTTTCCCCGGCGGCACGCCCGCGCCCCGGCTCGCCGCCCACGCCACCAGCCAGCCCTGAGCCTCAGGCGGGGTGTAAGGCTGAAGCGGTATCGCCCCGGCGCCTTTCAATCGCTCGATGACCGCCACCGCCGCGTTGCGTACGATCCACTCCTGCTCCTTGGTTTGCATCTCGTCAATGATTTTGATCGCCCACTCGGCTTTGAGGTCGGCCAGTCCGAAAAGCGCGGCGCGGCGCACGGTGAGGTTCTCGTGGGCGATGGCCTCCTTGAGCAGGTCGGGGCCGAACTCGGCGTTGCGCGCCAGCGCCTGCGCGCAGGCTTGCTTGAGCGCGTCGTCGCCTTGCACTAAGCCCTGAGCCAGTCCGTCAATCGCCTGCTCCGTGCCAATGTGCGCGAGCGCGAGCGCGGCCGCCCAGCGCACGTCGAGATACGGATCGCCATAGAGCGCGGTCAACTGCGGGACGGGGGCCCCATCGCCGAGCGCGCCGAGGCCCAGCGCCGCCAGTCGGCGACCGAAGGGGTCGGGGCTGGCGAGCGCCTGCTTAAAGAGCGCCGCGACGGCCGGATCGTTCGAGGCCGTGAGACCCGCCAGCGCGCGCAGGCGCAGGCTCTCCGGCTGGTGAGGGTCGAGCATCAGCCGCGCCAGGCGCTTGAAGATTTCCGCGCGCCACTTCGCGCTGGCCGGAGCGTCGCGCAGCCACAAGGCGCAGGTCAGCAGCTCGGTCTGCATCACGTCAGCGGCTTGCGAGAGGTGGCGGCCCACCGCCGGCATCAGGTCGCCGAGCGAGGCGAAGAAATAGAGGGCGCGCGCCCAGGCGGGCGAGGTCCCGAGGATCGTCTCTGGCTCGGCGGTGAGGCGCTTCGCGGTGCCATAGGCCGCCATCAGGGAGTGCGTGAAACTCAAGCGGTCTTTGGCGTGCTTCGTCAACAGTCGCCGCGAGAGGAGCAGGTCGAGGAAGTCGTCGCTGTCCATCTCGGCTTTGCCGTCCGGCCCTTTGAGCGCGGCGTCGCAGATCGCGGCGGCTTCTTTGCGCGGGAGGCCGAGATATTCCTGCTGGCTGAGCAGGGCCGTGGCTATCTGCGCGAGCGCGTTGGGGCCGGTCGGTTTGAGGTTGTGCCGCAGGAGGTAAGCCTCCAGCCAATCCACCGGGCGATTGCCGCGCGCGTCGCCGGCCAGCGCCGCCCAGACTTTGAGCGTGATTTCGAAGATGGTGCGCCCGTGATTGTTGTTGCCGAGCCAGCCGCGCATGACGGCCATCTCTACCTCGCCCGGCGCGGCTTTCTTCCGGCGCGCGCGGCTCACCTGCTCCCACGCCGCCGTCCACTTTTTGATCAACTCCCGATAATCGTCGGCGTTCCAGGGCGCGAGCATGACCGGGGCCAGGCCACAGCCGATCAGCGGGCCGTAACCCCAGACCCCGGCGGCGGCGACGAGGCGGTGCTGCTTATATTCCTTCAGGAATTCTTGGAGCCACTGCGCGGCCTGCGCCATCTGCGGCGGCGATAGTTCGTCGAAGCCGTCAATGAAAATGGCGCACTTGTAACTTTTGAGCCGCAGGCGCAGGTGCTGGGGCAGCTGGGCCGCGGTGACCGCCGAGACACGCGCGAGGGCGGCGGCGATGAGCGGCTGGGCGACGTCGTCTTTTGGCTTGCGCGGCAGGTCGAGGTCGCCAGCATGGACGAAGATGGGCGTGACCCCGCCGGGGAACAGTTTTTCGTCGCCGACCAGGTGCGCCGCTTGCGTGGCCAGGTGGGCGAGCAGCGTGGACTTGCCCGCGCCCGGCCCGCCCAGCACCAGGAGGGGGATATCTTTGGCGAAGACTTCCTCTATGCTCAAGGTCGGCGCGCGATAAATCCCGGCCAGGTCCGGCCATTCGGGGATAATGGGAATAATAGCCCCCACGTCTTCGTCGGGCGGCGGGGTGGTGGGGTCGAGCGGCGGCTCGGGGAGCAGCAGGCGCGGCGGGAGCAGGATTTCGTTGAGGGCGAAGATTGAACCGGCCAGGTGCGCGGTCTGCGCGAAGCGCAGGGTGTCTTCGCGCAGGCGTTTCTCGGTCCCGGCGGTCAGCGATTCGCGCAGGCGCTGGAACTGCTCGGCCAGCATCTGGCGCGCGAGGCCGAGCGGGCGGCGGAACCCGTAGAGCAGGAGAAAGATGAACGTCGCCGCGGCGAAGCCGAGCCAGAAGGAGAAGGTATCAATGGGGGGCATGGTTAGTCCGCGTAAATGATCCGGTCGCAGTTGGAACAGCGCGCCAGTTCACTGCCCTGCCGCGCGATTTGCAGCTGCGACGACGACAGCGCCACGCCGCACGCCGCGCACACGCCGTCTTCGAGCCGCGTCACGGCCCGGCCTTTCTTGCTGTGCCGCAGGTGGTCATAGATTTCCTGGTCGGCTTTGGGCACCGAAGCCAGCGCCGCTTCGCGCTCGTCCTCCAGCCGGGCGACGCGCAGGCGCAGTTTCTCGTGCTCGGCTACCAGCGAGGTGTTGGTTTGGGCGGCGGCGTCTTCACTCTGCGCCAGCTGGCGGGCGAGGCCAGCCAGGTCGGCCTCCTCGCTTTCGATGCGGATCAGCGTCTCCAGCTGCTTTTCTTCGAGCGCGTCCCGGCGGCGCTTGAGCGAGTCGACGTCCCGCTGCAGGTCTTGCAGCTCTTTGGGGTTGGCAACCTGGCCGCCGTAGAGCCGCTCCTCGACCTCGGCGATCTTCTCGTTCAGCGCCTGGAGGTCCTGCTCCAGCGCGCGCAGGCTGGCGCGGTCGGCGGCCAGCCGGGCTTCAGCCTCCACCACCTGGCGCTGCGCCGCGCGGACGGCAGGACTCTCGCCCGTTTCGGCCTCGATCTGGCGCAGGCGCGCGTGATGGGCGTCGAGTTCGAGGTCAATCGCCTGCAACTGGAAGAGGGCGCTGGCGCGGCTCATCGGTGGGGATTATATGCGGGAAAAGCCCAAAGACCAAATTCGGTTTCGGGACAGGGAATCAAAACCCCGCCGGATTAGAACTTCCGGCGGGGCCTGGTGTGGGCGCGCCTGGCTTAAGCGCGGACCATTACAGGATTTTGACGTTAGCGGCCTGCAAACCTTTGGGGCCTTTGGTGATGGTGAATTCCACCTTCTGGCCTTCCTCGAGGTTGCGGTAACCCTCGCCCTCGATAGCGGAGAAGTGGACGAACACGTCCTCCCCGCCGTCGCGAGCCAGGAAACCATAGCCCTTGCCGCCATTGAACCATTTGACCGTGCCGACGATACGCTCAGACATTGAATTTGCCTCCTTATGGCAAAAAGTGAAAGATGTTAGGCGCTGTACGTATTCCATCGGAGCCGCCGGACGGCGAAAAAAAACGGCCCAGGTGTATGAAGCCTGAGCCGTCCTCTTTGTTACTCACAACGAAAACTTACTGGCATCCTACTCAATTTGAGTATAACAGGCGAACCCTGTTGCGTCAAGGGGCAAATTGGGCGAATTTACGGCTCCGGTTGGAACGCCTGCCGACCTTCCAGCAACAAGGCTTCGAGCTCCCGGTTGACTTCGTCCACGGACATCCCCTCCACCGCCGCCCATTCCTCGCACAAGTTTTCGCGCGCCTGGCGCAACGAGGCCGTATCCACCTCGTTCAGCGGCTTGTCCCAGCCGAACGCGGTCAAATCCCGCACTACCTCACACAGGCCCGAGAACGAGCCTTGCTTCAGGCGATTGATCAAATCAAGATGCCGCTGGCGGCGGTCTTTGTTCAGCGGGGTCGGGCGGCTTTTCAACAGGCTGCGGTGTTGGGCCAAGTCGCTTTTGACCGTCAACACGCGCATACGAGTCGCGTCAGAGGGCTCAGTCGGCACCCAGATCGTGCTTTTCGGGGTCTCGACTTCATAATATCGGCGGATCTCCACGCCGAAGAAATTTCGCTCGTCAATCTTCACGATGCGCCCTACCCCGTGAACGGGAAGAACAACCCAATCGCCGATCTGGAATGACATAGGGGACTCCTTGATCCGATCAACAACAAAACGCCGCCACCCCATACAAGGGTCTGGCGGCAAAGGGCGCACACACATCCCGATAACGGATTGAAGATATTGTACTACAGATTACGAACGTTGGGCTCTCATTTTCAGAGGCCGACGCGGTTTTGGAAACCGCGTCGGTCTCGGCCAGCGGAAGAAAAGATGACGCGCGTGTGGTAAAATCCCGTTTGGGATAGAATCAGGATACGGTCTATCCGGGGAAGTGCTGGAACTGGCAGACAGGCATGACTTAGGATCATGTGCCGCGAGGCGTGAGGGTTCAAATCCCTCCTTCCCCATCTGGCGAGGCCGCCGGGCAATTCGCCCCGCCTATCCTAGACAAACAGACAGTTCAATTCAGCTCAATTCTTATCATGCGCCAATACACATCGGCTATACTCGCCGCATCTCCAAAACCCAGGCGGCGAGTGGCTCCCTGAGAGTAGAAGGATCATCGAGTTGAAGATCGAAACGCACAAGCACGACGACGGCACGTTGGACCTGACCATCGAGGTCGAGGACGAGCGCGTCCAGACCGCCCTGCGCGCCGCGGCCCGCCAGCTGGCCAAACGTTACCGCGTGCCGGGTTTCCGCCCCGGCAAAGCGCCCTACGACGTGATTCTGCGCCAGTTTGGCGAAGGCGCGCTGTACGAATTGGCTTTGGAAGACCTCGGCCCGAAGGTCTACGCCGAGGCGCTGGAGCAGGAGAAGATCGAGGCCTATGGCCCCGGCTCGCTGCAGAACTTCACGACCAAGCCGCTGGTGCTGAAGTTCACCCTCCCCCTGCGCCCGGAGGTGGACCTCGGCGACTATCGCTCCCTGCGTCTCCCCTACACTGCGCCCGAGGTCAGGGACGAGCAGGTGAACGAGGCGCTGGAGCATTTGCGCGAGCACCAGGCGGTCATGGAGCCGGTGGAGCGGTCGGCGGCGATGACCGACGTGGTCGTGCTCGACGTGAAGGGCTACCTGAACGAAGGCGAGAACCCGTCCGATTTCCTGCTCGCCGACGAGAACGTCTCCCTGCTGCTCGACGAGAAGACCGATTGGCCGGCGCCCGGTTTCGCGCCGCACATCCTGGGCTTGAAGGCGGGTGAGAACAAGAAGTTTGACCTGACCTTCCCAGAAGACTACGCGAATGAGCCGCTACGTGGGCAGGCGGCGCACTTCGAGGCGACGGTCAAGGAAGTGAAACAGCGCGTCGTGCCCGAATGGAGCGACGAGCTCGCCCGCGCCATCGGCGATTACCAGACGGTGGACGAACTGCGCCGCCGGGTTCGCGAGGACCTCGCGCGCGAGGCCGGAAGCGCGGTCGAACGAGACTACAACGAGCAAATCTTGACCCAACTGCTCGGTCAGGCGACCATCCGCTATCCGCTGGTGTTGCTGGAAGAGGAAGTGGACGACCTGCTGAAGGACCTCGACCGCCGCCTGCGCGAACAGCGCCTGACCCTCGACGATTATTTGAAGATCGAGGGCAAGACCAAAGACGACCTGCGCGAGGAATACAGGCCGCGCGCCACGGAGCGCTTGAAGCGCGCGCTCATTCTGGGCAAGGTCGTCGAGCTGGAGAAATTGGACATCAGCGACGAGGACGTAGACGACCAGATTGAGAAATTGAGCACGCCGTTCGGCGAGCAGGCCGGGGCCATCCGCAAGTTGTTCGCGACCGCCGACGCGCGCCGCTCGTTGAGCGTAGATTTGATCACCCGGAAAGCGCTCCAGCGGCTGGCGGCCATCGCCCGAGGCGAAGACGTACCTTTACCCGC
This sequence comes from Anaerolineales bacterium, assembly GCA_034435515.1. Classification (GTDB taxonomy): domain Bacteria; phylum Chloroflexota; class Anaerolineae; order Anaerolineales; family UBA6663; genus DATDRS01. Next base: position 19,527 of record DAOTXG010000529.1, on the reverse strand, counting down.
CGCCGAGGAGGCGCCCGCGACGGTGATCGAGGCCCAGCCGACGACGGAGAGCGCTCCCGCCCCGGAGGTCCCGGCGTCGTAAAGTCTCCCACCCACCCGTTTTTTCATCCGTCACAGGAGGTCATTCATGAGCCGCATTGATCCGCAAGCGTTGATCCCGATGGTGATCGAATCGTCCGGCCGAGGCGAGCGCGCCTACGACATCTACTCGCTCCTGCTCAAGGAGCGCATCGTCTTCCTCGGCACGCCCATCAACGACCAGGTGGCCAACCTGATCGTGGCGCAACTGCTGTATCTCAACAGCGAGGACCCGAAGCGCGAAATCCGCATGTACATCAACTCGCCGGGCGGCATCATCCACGCCGGGCTGGCGATCTACGACACCATGCAGTTGATCGAGGCCCCCGTCTCGACCACCGCCGTGGGGTTCGCCGCCAGCTTTGGCACCATCCTGCTCACCGCCGGGACGCCGGGCCGCCGCTACGCGCTGCCCAATGCGACCATTCACCTGCACCAGCCGCTGGGCGGCGTCGAGGGCCAGGCCGCCGACATCGAAATCGCGGCGCGCGAAATCCTGCGCCAGCGCGACCTGCTCAACAGCATCCTCAAGCGCCACACGAAGATGGACGACGAGCAGATTGCCCGGTACACCGACCGCGACTTCTTCATGACCCCGCAGAAGGCCGTGGAACTGGGCGTGATTGACGAGGTGATGCTGATGCCGGACAAACAGGCTTCCACCGCCGGCAACGGCAAAAAGTAGGGGCGCCTCTGGCGGTCGCCCGGTTGCGGTTACCAACCGCTCCCACGACTTTGGAAAAGCCCTGCCTGCGGGATCGCCCGCCCTTGACACCCCGTGTAAAATAGAAGGCGGCCTCCCCAAGGGGCGGGCCGCTTTTCGTTTGTCGACGGCTGGAACGGACCGTACATAACATGACCAAAGCCAAGATCGCCGACGAAATTAAGCGCTGCTCGTTCTGCAAGCGCGCCGAGGACAAGGTGGCGCGGCTGATCGCCGGGCCGCCGGGCGTCGCCATCTGCGACGAGTGCGTGGACACGTGCTACAACCTGCTCGTGCACGCCGACCCGCTCGAGGCCTCGCCGGCGCCGCTGGAGTTCCGGGACCGCCCGGCCTTGCCCCCCAAAGAGATCTACGAGAAATTGAACGAATATGTGATCGGGCAGGACCAGGCCAAGCGCGTGCTGGCCGTGGCCGTGTATAACCATTACAAGCGCATCAGCCACCGGCCGCGCCCCGGCGACCCTGACCTGGAGAAGAGCAACATCCTGTTGATCGGCCCAACCGGGTGCGGCAAGACGCTGCTGGCTCAGACGCTCGCGCGCATCCTCGACGTCCCCTTCTGCATCGCCGACGCGACCGCGCTGACGGAGGCCGGCTACGTGGGCGAGGACGTGGAATCCATCCTGGCCCGGCTCATCCAGGCCGCCGATTACAACCTGCCCCGCGCCGAGCAGGGCATCGTCTACATTGACGAGATGGACAAAATCGCGCGCAAGAGCGGCGACAACCCGTCCATCACCCGCGACGTGTCGGGCGAGGGCGTCCAGCAGGCGCTGCTCAAGATCATCGAGGGGGCGAAGGTCAACGTCCCGCCGCAGGGCGGGCGCAAGCATCCGCAGCAGGAATTCATCCAGATTGACACGACAGACGTGCTGTTCATCAGCGGCGGCACGTTCGACGGCCTGACCGAGATCATCGCCCGACGGCTGGAGGCGAAGGGCAACGGCCACAAACCGTCCGCCGGCGAACTGCTCCGGCAAGTGGCGCCCGACGATTTGATGCGTTACGGGCTGATCCCCGAACTGGTGGGCCGCCTGCCGGTGGCCGTCGGGCTGGAGCCGCTCGACCACGACGCGCTGATGGCCGTGCTCACCCAGCCGCGCAACGCGCTCGTCAAGCAGTTCAAGCGATTGTTCGAGATGGACAACGTCGAGCTCGTCTTTGACGAGGCCGCGCTGCGCCTGGCGGCCGACATGGCGCTGCGGCAACAGACCGGCGCGCGCGGCCTGCGCTCCATCCTTGAAAGCACGCTGCTGGACGTCATGTACGAGATTCCCTCGCGTTCCGACGTGCGCCGCGTCGTCGTCCACGCCGACGCCATCGCGCACCGCAGCCATCCGCTGCTTCGCGGCGAGGGCGGGCGGCCCTTGAGTTGGGGCGACGCGCAGCTAGACGAGGCGGCGTGATCACGATAGGGTTTGGTATATAATCCTCTGCATGGACTCGCTGCGCGACCTCCGCTACTTCATTATTGACATGGACGGCGTGCTGTGGGAGGGCGACCGCCCCCTGCCGGGATTAGTCGAACTTTTCCAGACATTGCGCGACCGGGACCTCCGCTTCGTCCTGGCCACGAACAACGCGAGCAAAACGCCCGACCAGTACGTGTCTAAACTGGCGCAGATGGGCGTGGCTGTTGCGCTGGACGAAATCCTCACTTCCGCGCAGGCCGCCGCGCTCTATCTCCAGCAAGAAGCGCGCAACGGGGCGCGGGTATTCGCTATCGGCGAGGATGGCGTGCGGCAGGCGCTGGCCGAGGCCGGCTTTCACCTGTGCGGCCTGTACGAAGTGGACGCACAGTACGTCGTCTGCGGCATGGACCGCGGGCTGTCCTGGGACAAGCTGGCGACGGCCACGCTGAACATCCGCGCCGGCGCGAAATTCATCGGCGCCAACCCGGATACGACGCTCCCCACCGAGCGCGGCGTCACGCATGGGAACGGCGCGATTCTGGCCGCGTTGCAGGCGGCGACCGGCGTCGCCCCGACAATCATCGGCAAGCCCGAGCCGATCATGTACCAGCAGGCGATGCGCCGTCTGCGGGCCGACCCGGCGCGGACCGCCGCCATCGGCGACCGGCTGGAGACGGACATCCTCGGCGCGGTGCGCGCGGGGATTAAGAGCCTGCTCGTCCTTTCCGGCGTCACGGCCCGCGAGCACCTCAGCGGCCTGGATTACCAGCCGACGTGGGTGATGCAGGACATTCAGGAAGTCACACAGGCCCTCCGAGTTCTCTGAGTTCCTTCAGCTCCCAGAGTTCCTTCAGTTCCTTAAGTTCCTTCAGTTCCCTGAAGGAACTCAGGGAACTCAGGGAACTCCCGCCACCAGAGGAACTCGACTATATCGCCGCCGCCCTCATGCTCCCCACCGACATCTTCTTCACCGACATCGAAAAGGTCATCGCCGAGTTCGGCGACGCCGACCGCCCGCGCCTGTGGAAGATGATCGAGGAACTCGATCGGATCGCCGAGCGCGTGCCGCGCACCGCCGACCGCTGCTACGCCTACCAGGCTCGGCTGTACGCCAGGCTGCAAGAGTACGAGCAGGCGCTCGCCGCCGTCGAGAAAGCCCGGCAGCTTATGCCATTGGACGAGGGCCTGCTCATCCTGCGCGGCGACATCCACCGCCAGGCGCAGGAGTATTCGCAGGCGCTCCAAGACTACAGCGATGTGCTGGCGGAGCATCCTGAGGCCGTCACCGCGTGGATGCGCCGGGCCGAAATGCGGCACGCCAACGGCGACCACGCTCAGGCCCTCGAAGACATCAACGCCGCGCTCAAGCACGAGCCGCGCTCGCTGCGGCTGCTTTACCGCCGCGCCCTCATCCTGATTGACCTGCGCCGCGCCGTCGAGGCCATCGCCGACTTGAAAACCGTGGCGCGCCTCAGCCCGGAGGCCGACTTGAAGAAAAAGGCCGAACAGCGTCTGCGTGAACTGGGCGAGAGTATGAAGTAAAACGCAGAACGTAAAACGTAATTTACGTTTTACGCATTGCGTTTTACGCATGACGATGCTTTCCATTTACGAGTTCACCGGCCCCAGCCTGGCCGACAGGCTGGCCGCCTGGGGTGAACCCTCCTACCGCGCCCGGCAGGTCTGGCGAGGGCTTTACCGGGACCTGGCAGCCTCGCCTGAAGAAATCACGACCATCCCCAAGCGACTGCGCGACAGGCTCCACAACGAGTTTGCCTTCGGCAGCCTGACGCCGGCGGCGGAGGCCAGGTCGTCGGACAGGCAGACGCGCAAAATCCTTTTCCGCCTGCCGGACGGCAAAGCGATTGAAACGGTGCTGATGGGTTACGTGAAGCGCCGGACGGCCTGCATCTCGACGCAGGCCGGGTGCGGCATGGGGTGCGTGTTCTGCGCCACCGGGCAAATGGGCTTTCGCCGCCACCTGAGCGCCGGCGAGATCGTGGAGCAGGTGTTGTGGTTCGCGCGAGAACTGAGACAGAAGAACGACCGGCTGACGAACGTCGTCCTCATGGGCATGGGCGAGCCGTTCCACAACTACGAGGCGACGATGGCGGCTGTGGACCGCCTGGGCGACCCGGAGGGTTTCAATTTCGGCGCGCGGCGGATCACCCTCTCGACGGTCGGCCTCGCGCCGATGATCGAGCGCTTCGCCGCGGAAAAACGGCAGGTCAACCTGGCCGTGTCGCTCCACGCCGCCACCGACGAGTTACGGACGGAACTGCTGCCGATCAACAAGAAATATCCGCTGGCGGCGCTGTTTGAAGCCGTACGGAAATACTACGCGGCGACGAAACGCCGCGTCACCTTCGAATGGGCGCTGATTCAGGGGAAGAACGACACGCCGGAACAGGCCCGCGCTTTGGCCAAACTGGCGCAGGGCCTGCCGTGCCACGTCAACGTTATCCCCCTCAATCCCACCCGCGATTACGCCGGGCAGGCCGCCACCCGCGAACGCGCCGCCGCCTTCAAAGCCAGCCTCGAACAGCACGGCCTCCCCTGCACCATCCGCGTGCGGCGGGGGATTGACATCAACGCCGGCTGCGGACAGCTGGCGACGGAGGGTGAACTAATAGCGGCGTGAGCCGCCGCGCCGCCGGTCGCGTCGTCCGCCCCCGCCCCGCCGGTCTCCGAAGCCGCCGCCGCCGCCGCCGCCGCGTTCCTCGCGGGGCCGGGCCGGGTTCACCGTCAGTTCACGCTCACCCAGCGTAAAGCCATTGAACATACTGATGGCCTTCTGCGCTTCGACCTGCGTGGACATTTCCACAAAACCGAAGCCCTTGGAACGGCCGGTCTCGCGGTCCTTGATTAGCGCCACCGAAGCCACCGTCCCCGCCTGGGCAAACAGCGTGCGCAGATCATCTTCGGTCGTGGTATACGACAAATTCCCGACGTACAATTTCACTTGCATTTTCGGCTCCTTTAGAACGGCTGGGCGGGCCGTGACGGAAAAGCCGCTCAGGCCCATGAGCGGGACTGTGGCGCGGCCCCTCGACACAATTATATTTATGATACCACAGAAAGCCGAATCGACTATTGCGGCAAGGAGTGAGTGTGCACGCAAAGTTTGTCAGCCGTTGCACTGCTGACAGCGGCCTGGCCGCAGTGCAACTGCGGCAGAACGGGGCCGCCTGACAACGTTTGCGTGCACACAGGAGTGAGAGGAGTGAGCAGACCGACGCGGTTTTGGAGACCGCGTCGGTCTCTGCCCGCGGCAAGTGTGGTACGATTGACAACAGGCTCAACTCTCTCCCGCCGAGGCGCTTATGAAAATCCGCGAAACACCTGGCCTGACCTTCGACGACGTCCTGCTCGTCCCCAAACGCTCGGCCATCGCCAGCCGCGCGGCGGTCAATACCAACGCCCAGCTGACGCGCCGCATCAAACTGGCGATCCCGATCATCAGCGCGAACATGGACACCGTGACCGAATCGGCGATGGCGATTGCCATGGCGCGCGCCGGGGGGCTGGGCGCGATTCACCGCTTCATGAGCGCCGAACGCCAGGCCGCCGAAGCGGCCCGCGTCAAGCGAGCCGAGTCGTACGTGGTCGAGTCCCCCGCGACCATTGCGCCGACGGCCACGGTGCAGGCCGCGCGGGAGGCCATGGCCCAGAGCGGCATCGGCGGCCTGATGGTCGCCGGGAGCGAAGGGCAGCTGCTGGGCATGTTGACCACGCGCGACGTTCTGCTGGCGCCCGACCCCCTGGCGGCAGTGGAGACGGTGATGACGCCGCGCGCGCAACTGATCACGGTGACGGCGGCGAATGGCGCCGTCCTCGAAACCGCCAGGACGCTCCTGCACGAGCACCGCATCGAGAAACTGCCGCTGGTGGACGCGAACGGGCGCGTCGTCGGCCTGATCACGGCGCAGGATATCATCAAGCTGCAAAAGCACCCCCTGGCCGCCAAAGACTCCAAAGGGCGGCTGCGCGTGGCGGCGGCGGTCGGCGTGCGCGCCTCGGACGTGGCCCGCGCGGAGGCCTGCGTGGCGGCGGGGGCTGACGTGCTGGTGGTAGACATCGCCCATGGACATTCCGAACACGCGCTCAGGGTGGTGCGCGAACTCAAGCGCCGCTTCCCGGAAGCCGAGGTGATCGCCGGGAACGTCGCCACCGCCGAGGGCGTGCGCGATCTGGCTGAGGCCGGAGCGGATGCGGTGAAAGTGGGCGTGGGCGCGGGTTCCATCTGCATCACCCGCGTGGTCACCGGGTTTGGCGTGCCGCAGCTCACGGCCATCATGGATTGCGCGGAAGCCGCGCGGGCCGCCGGCGTTCCGCTCATCGCCGACGGCGGCATCCGCAACAGCGGCGACCTCACCAAGGCCCTGGCGGCTGGCGCGGATACGGTGATGATCGGCAGTCTGCTGGCCGGGACGGAAGAGAGTCCCGGCGCGAGCGTAGTGCGGGACGGGCGGCGCTTCAAGGTGGTGCGCGGCATGGCCTCGCTGACCGCCAACGTGGACCGGCAGGCCATGGAGAAAGGCGGCGAGGTGAACCCGGAGGACTGGGAACAGGTCGTCCCGGAGGGCGTGGAAGCCGTCGTCCCCTATCGTGGGACGGTGACCGATATTCTGCATCAGCTGGTGGGTGGGCTGCGCTCCGGACTGAGTTACGCCGGCGCGACCTGCCTCAGCGAACTGCAGCAGAACGCCGAGTTTATTCAGATGTCGGCGGCGGGGGCGCGCGAAAGCGGCGCGCACGACGTGCAGAAACTGTAGTCCCTCCCGCAGGTTTAGGCCTGCGGGAGGGCGGCGCCGAGGCCGGGAAGGCGCCTTATGGCGTGAACGGCAAGGGTTTCGCGCCGTAGAGGATGGGGACGAAAATAACCTGGCCGGGGTAAATAAAGTCCGGGTTGGGCACCGAGTTGCCGGTCAGCAAAAACTCGACGGTCGTTCCGTACTTGGCGGCGATGATTTTCAGCGTGTCACCCGGTTGGACCGGGTATAGATGCGGCCCGGCCGGGACCAGGATCGTCGTCCCGGCCGTGAAGGTCACGCCGGGGTTGGCCTGGAGGAGGAGGTTCGGGCTCATCTCGAACTTCGCGCCAATCGTCGCGCTCGTCTCGCCCGCGCCCACGACGTAATAGAACGGCGTCGTCCGGCTGGGGGTGAACGACTTCTCCACCGGGATGATAATCGTCTGACCGGGAAAGAGGACGTTGGGGTCCTTGATGTGCGGGTTGGCCGCGCGCAGCGCAACGCCCCGCACGCCGTAGCGCAAGGAGTAGGTCAGGAAACTCTCACCCCGGCGTACCTCCGTGGTGATGAAGTTCGGATTGCCCGGCGTGGCGCCTGGGGTGGCGGAGGCCGCGGGCGTGGCTGTCGCCACAGCCGTTGGCGCGGGCGTCCCCGCGCTCGTCGGCGTCGGCGACGGCCCGGCGACAGTCAGCGGCACCGGTTTCGCGCCGTAGATGATCGGGACGAAAATCCTCTGTCCGGGATAGATGAAATCCGGGTTGGGCAGCGAGTTGCCTGTCAGCAAGAATTCGACCGTCACTCCGTAGCGCGCGGCGATGAGCCTCAGCGTCTCGCCGGCCCGGACGATGTGCTCGTGCGGCCCGGCGGGGATGAGGTAAGTCGCGCCGACCACGATAGCCGATTTGCCGCCGTTCGCGTTGATGATGGTATTCGCATCCATCTCGAACCGGAGGCCCAGCAAGGCGAACGTGTCGCCGGTCTGGGCGACGTAGAAGAATGGCGTGGTCAGGCTGGGCGTGAAGGTGGCGATCACCGGGATGGTCAGTACCTGGCCGGGGAAGATCACGTGCGGGTCTTTCAGGTTATTCACCGCCAGCAGGGCGGACCCGGTGACGCCGTAAAGCCGGACGTAGGTGACCAGGCTTTCGCCGGGTTTCACCATGACGGTGATGAACTGCCCCTCGGTTTGCGCCGCCGGGGCAGCCTGCGCCGCTCCCAACTGGGCAGCCAGCCCAAAGATTAACGCCAGCGCAGCAGCCAGCCCGGGGCCGCCGGCCAGAATAGAGCGCATTTTTCTCATTGCTTCTCTCCTTTGCAACACGCTTATACACCAGATATGGCCTGACGGAACATATCCGGCCTATCTACGGCGGATTGTAGCACTGAGGGAGTTGCAAGACAAAAGCCAGATCAAAGGAGTCATCCATGCCTCAATTTCCGCTTGATTCTGTCCCGCCCGGTGTGACGAGTGACCCGCTTTTCTGGCAGGCGCTGGGCTTCACCAGCGCAGCGGCGGCGTTCATTGTCGTTTCGGCCTGGTGGCTGTATCTGTCGCCGACGAAGTCGCCAACGGTGGCCGTCGCCAGGCCCTCGCCCCGTCTGGCCGGTTGGTTTGCCGGGTTGCTGACTTTCTCGGCAGCCCAACTGGTCATCGGCGCGCTGTGGGACGCCAGTATGCACTTAAAAACGGGCGAAATTCCGGCCGGGGCCGACTTTCTCTGGCCTCCCCATATCATGATTTACGGCTCCTTCTTTGTCGCGTTTGTCGTCGCTCTAGCCGCGATCGGCATCGTCGCCGGGCCTCAATGGCAGGCGGGTGTGCGTGATCCGCGCCAATGGGTGCGCCGCACCCCCTACCTCGGCGCAGTGGCCCTGGCCTCGGTCTATATGTTGATGGCGATCCCTGGCGACGCCTTGTGGCATGAGCTGTACGGTATTGACCTGACCGCCTGGAGTCCGCCGCACGTGTTGATTGGTGTAACTAACGCGACTGTCCTCATCTGCGCTCTGGGCCTTTTGCGCCAGACCCGTCCGGCCATGCAACGACCTGCGTGGAGGGACGCGCTTATATTAACGATGCTGGCCTTGATGCTGAACGTGGCCTACCTGATTGGCGTACTGGAGTGGGAACTGCCCGGTTTTCGTTCCCCTCTGGTTGAGGCGCGTCCTCTCTGGGCCTACCCCCTGGTGGGCGGTGGCCTGGCGTTCGTTACGCTGATCCTTGCCAAACGCCTGACGGCTTTCCACTGGGCAGCCACCATCGCTGCCGCCATCTTCTATACCATACGTTTGGGCGTCACTTTCGGACTGGGTCTCACTGGCAACCTCATGCCGCTCATGCCGCTGTGGTTCATCCTTGGCGCAGTCTTATTGGACGCTGTCCCGTGGGAAAAGATTCTTTCGCTCCCGGCTCGGAACTTGGGCATGGCAGCGGCCTTCACTCTCGGTTATGCGGCGCTGGCCTTGCCCCTGCTAAGTCTGCGCTCTAATCTGCCAACCCTGGGCTGGACTGACACTTTCCTGGCCGTCTTGACGGTCTTCATAGCTAACCTGGCCCTGTCCCCGCTTGTCAACGCAGCCAGCACCCGCCTGATCGGTGAGAAACACTGACTTTACAGGACGGGTTTTCGCCCGATTCGCCAGACCTGTGAGGTCTCTAAGACCTCACAGGTCTCTGGCCGTCAGGCAATCGCAGACGGCTTCCAGCCCGATAACTCACGATCCGGTCGCGCGTCAAAATCGAAACGCCGCCAGCCCCCATCACTTCCCATTCGCCGCCGAGCCGCCCGATGAACGCGGTGTGCTCGTCAATTCCCAGGCCGTACTGGCCGTCGGCCAGGCGACTCTGGATGTGGGTGGTCAGTCCAGGGCGGTAGGTTTCCAACCGGTCGAAATGAGGCATGATCAGGCAGTTCGGGAGTTTGCCGAACGCCGGATAAAAGGGGAAATTTTCGTCGTTCACGTCGGGGACGACCACGCCGAGAACCATCGCCCCGGCCGAGCAGCCGGCGAAGATCGCCCCGCGCGCCCACGCCGCCTCGACCGCGCGCCAGGCGCGTGCGCCCTCTAATACGCGGTACAAGTAAAGGGGATCGCCGCCCGAGAAGTAGATCAAATCGGCGGCCTCGATCAGCGCGGCCCACTGCGGATCGTCGGCTGAAGCCCGGTCGGCGATGCAGGCGCACTCGGCCTCGGCCCCCAGGCGGCGAAAATGAGTCACGCCCATCTCCGTCCAGCGGGCCAGGCTGGCCTCGCCTTCCTGCCCCGCCGCCGCCGGGATGCAGACGACGCGCGGAGGCTGGTGGGCCGCCTCGGCCAGCAGCCGGCGGTCTATCACATCCATCGTGGGGAGGTATTCTCCCGCTCCGACCAGCGCCATCAGACCATTCATGAGCAGCAAAAACCTATGGGACTGTCCAAAAAGAACTTCCCGGTTTCAGACCCTAAGGGTCTCAGAGACCCTTAGGGTCTAGGAAACCGGCCTACTTCACCTCGACGGCATCCGACAGATGCCAGACGACGTCGTCCCACTCGCCGGCGGGCTGGACGAGCGCGTTGAAATCCTCGCCGCTCTCTTCGCCCGAGGCGTTGAAGGCGTCGTGGCTCTCCCATTCCATCAGGAACAGCACGTCGTTGGGGTCTTTTTCCGCGCGGTAGACTTTGGCCCAATGACAACCGGCGCGCTTCATGTCATCGGCATACTTGGCCATCGCCGCCTTGACGCCAGCAAAATCTTTTACCTTGACGCGCATTGTGACCAGGACGGACATAGTGATCTCCTTTGCTCTGCTTCAAAGTGATACCGGATTATATTTCCGTTTTCAGTCCAACGCCATTCCACTATGCTGGTGATTATTCACATCTCTGGCTCCCGCCGGATTTGTAATCCGGCGGCGGATTACAAATCCGCCGCGAGCGTAATTTGTCTGCAATCACCAGCGCTGTGGTAGGATTAGGGACGTATAGAGGAGCGCCCGGCCCGTGGTCATCACCAGCCCAAATAACCCGAAGGTCAAACACGCCGTGAGGCTGCGCGAGCGACGCCAGCGCGAACGCGACGGCCTGATGCTGATCGAGGGACACGACGAACTATCCCTGGCGCTGGCGAGCGGCCTCCGCCCCCAAACGATCTTCGTTTGCCCCTCCCTGATACGGAACACGCAACATCGCGAAGCATCCCTTTGGGACGCAACACTCTTAAAACAAGCCCAGGCCTCAGGCGCAGAACTCCTCGAGGTTGCCAAGGCCGTTTTCGAGAAGATGGCTTACCGCGAGAATCCCGATGGCTGGCTGGCAATCGCGCCCGCGCCTCGCCGCCGCCTCGCCGACCTGACCCTGAGCGCCGCCCCGCTGCTCGTCGTCGCCGAGGCGGTTGAAAAACCGGGCAACCTGGGCGCGATCCTCCGCTCTGCCGACGCCGCTGGCGTGGATGGCGTGATCGTCTGCGACCCGGCGACGGACGTGTACAACCCGAACGTCGTGCGCGCCAGCCGTGGGGCGCTTTTTACCGTCCCGGTGGCAGAAGCGGCAGGAGCGGAGGCGTTGACGTGGCTGCGCGAACGGGGGATCAAGATCGTCGCTGCCACGCCGCAGGCCGCCGTCAATTACACCGAAAGCGACTTACGCGGGCCGGTTGCCCTTGCCGTCGGCACGGAGGATAAGGGGCTGAGCAATCTCTGGCTGGAGAAGGCCGATCTCGCCGTGCGCATTCCCATGCGCGGCAAGGTCAATTCGCTGAATGTGGCGACGGCGACGGCGCTGCTGTTGTACGAGGCGGCGCGGCAGAGGAGCGTGACGAGCGGCGGATGACAGGTTTTGTATTCATCGCCTAATCGCTTACAATACGCCTGGATGGCCCGTTTAGATCGCCGGTTTTATGCCCGGCCCACGCTGGAGGTCGCCCGCGCTTTGCTGGGCCAGCGCCTCGTTCGGATTTACCGGGGTCAGCGGCTCGCGGGCCTGATCGCCGAAACCGAGGCGTACATCGGCGAAGATGACCTGGCCTGCCACGCCCGTTTCGGGCGCACGCCGCGCAACGGAGTGATGTACGGCCCGCCCGGCCACGCCTACGTCTATTTCACTTATGGCATGCACTGGATGCTCAACTTCGTCGCCGAGGCCGAGGGCTTCCCGGCGGCGGTGCTCATCCGCGCCATATTCCCGGTCGAAGGGATCGAGGCGATGCGGCGGCGGCGCAGACGACCGGATAAAATTCTGACCGACGGCCCGGCGAAACTCGCCCAGGCCCTGGACATTGACCAACGGCTCGACGGCTGCGACCTGTGCGCCCCGGACGCGGCCCTGTTCGTCGAGCGGGGCCGCGCCGCACCCGAGGCCGAAGTCGTTCGCGGCCCGCGCGTAGGACTGAACCGCACCCCGGAACCGTGGGCGAGCAAGCCGTGGAATTTCAAGTGGCGGAGAGAGAGTAAGACGTAAAACGTAAAGCGTAAAACGTAAAACGTAAAACGTAAAACGTAAAACGTAAAACGTCAGACTCCTTCATCAGATACAAATTACGTATTACGTTTTACGATTTACGTTTCACAGTTCACTTCAGTTCATCATCATTGGAGACCATCATGGGACTACTTTCTGGCAAAACCGCGTTCATCTTCGGCGTGGCGAACGACCACAGCATCGCCTGGGGCATCGCGCAGGCGTTCCACCGCGAAGGCGCCCGGCTGGCCTTCAGTTACGCGGGCGAGGCGCTCGAAACGCGCGTCAAGAAGCTCGCCGCGACCCTCAATGTCCCGTTCGTCGAGCCGTGCGATGTGACTCAAGACGACGACATCGCCGTGGTCATGGACAAAGCCAAAGAGCAATTAGGCGAGATTGACATTCTCATTCATTCCATCGCCTTCGCCAACCGCGACGACCTGAGCGGGCCGTATTACAACGTCTCGCGCGCCGGGTTCCACCGGGCGCTGGATATCAGCGTCTACTCGTTCACCGCGCTGGCCCGCGCCGCTCTGCCTCTCATGCGGCCCAACGGCTCGATGCTGACGCTCACCTACCTCGGCGCGGTGCGCGCGGTCCCCCATTACAACGTGATGGGCGTGGCCAAGGCTGCGCTGGAGGCCAGCGTGCGTTACCTGGCCCTGGACCTGGGCGCGCACGAAAAGCACCTCCGCGTCAACGGCATCTCGGCCGGCCCCATTCGCACCCTCTCCGCCGCCGGAGTCGCCGGGTTCAAAGCCATGCACTCCGAATTCAAGAACCTGGCCCCCCTGCGCCGCCACGTGACCATCGAAGACGTCGGCAACGCCGCGCTCTACCTGTGTTCGAACCTGGCCGCCGGGGTGACGGGGGAGATTCACTACGTGGACGCCGGGTACAATATCGTCGGCGTCCCAGAACTGGGAGAGAAAAAGGACACCGCATGAGCACCAAACCTTATCGTCTGCCGACGCACGCGCGGCCCCGGCAGTACGATCTCGAACTCGACGCGCGGCTCGGGCGCGAGACTTTTACCGGGCGGGTGACGATCAGCCTGGACATCCTGGAAGCGCGGGACGTCGTCGAGTTGCACGCGCGCGACTTGAATATCACCAGCGCCCGACTGGCGGTAGTGGCTGGGGGCAGCCCACTGCCACAGACCGGCGTGGTGACGCTGGACCCGGAGCGCGAGCGCGCCATCCTTCAATTCCCCAGCGCCCTGCCGGTTGGGAGCGCCACACTGATGCTCGCCTTCGACGGCCAGATCAGCCAGGGCCTGGCCGGGTTGTACCTCTCGCAAGACCGGCCGGAGCAGGTGCTGTGTACCCAGTGCGAGGCGACCGACGCCCGCGCCATTTTCCCCTGCTTTGACGAACCGGCTTTCAAGGCCCGCTTTGCCTACAAGATCACCACCGCACCCGACGCCGTCGTGCTGGCCAACAGCCCGCTCGTCTCGACGACCCGGATGGGCGATTCACAAACGTGGGTCTTTGCGCCGACTAAACTCATGTCCACCTACCTGGTCGCACTCGTCATCGGCGACGTGGCCAGCACGCCGGAAGAGACGGTGAACGGCACGCCGCTGCGCGTGTGGGCGATGCGCGGCAAAGAGCCGCTGGGCGCCTTCGGCCAGGCGTATACGGCGCGATTGCTGCCCTGGTACGAGGACTACTTTGCCGCGCCGTACCACTACGACAAGTACGACCAGGTGGCCGTGCCCGGCTTCTCCGCCGGGGCGATGGAGAACAGCGGGCTGGTGCTCTTCCGCCAAAACCTGCTCTTGCTGGACCCCCAGGCCGCGTCGTGGCAGGCGGAGAAAGAGATCGCCCACGTCATCGCGCACGAGTTCGCCCACATGTGGTTCGGCAACCTGGTGACGATGCAATGGTGGGACGACCTGTGGCTGAACGAAGCCTTCGCCGAATGGATGGCTTACAAGGTCGTGGACGAGCTCTCGCCGGATTATCACATCTGGGACGACTTCCAGAGCGGCAAGGGTTTCACGCTGGGGAGGGACGCGCTGGAAAGCACCCACCCCATCTACACTCCGGTCGAGACGCCCGCCCAGGCCACCGAACTTTTCGACGCCATCACCTACACCAAAGGCTGCGCCGTCCTGCGGATGCTCGAATACTTCCTCGGGCCAGAGGCCTTCCGCGCGGGGCTGCGCACGTACATGCAGGAGTTCAAGGAGCGCAACGCCCGCGGCGCGGACCTGTGGCGGCATTTGCAGGCCGCCTCCCAGAAGCCCGTCACGCAGATCATGGAGAGCTGGATTTTGCAAAGCGGCCATCCGTGCGTGACGGTCGCGCTGGACGACGCCGGGGGCCCGCCCCGCCTGCGCCTGCGCCAGCAGCGCTTTTTCTCCAACCCCCAGGCGCCCGCCGATAACGCGCAAATCTGGATGGTCCCGCTCGTCATCCGGTACGAGGACGAGGCCGGGGTGCACACCGTGCGCTACGTCCTCGCCGAGCGCGAAGCCGTCCTGCCGCTGGCCGTGGCGGGCGGGCTGCGGTGGTGCTACGCCAACGCGGACGAGATCGGCTTCTACCGCCAGAACCTGATGGGTCAATTGCTGACCGCCATGCTGGCGAATCTGGCGCGGCTCACCCCCAGCGAGCAGATGGGCTGCCTGAGCGACCAGTGGGCGCTGACGCGCAGCGGCCAGCAGACCATCGGGCAGTTCCTGGAGGTCCTCACGGCGTTTGCGGGCAGCGAGCATTACAACGTGATGGCCGAGGTGGTGGGCCGCCTGCACGCCCTCGAACGGCTGGTGGAAGACACGGAAGATGAGCGGGCTGTGAGGAACTTCCGCCAGTGGGTTGAACGCCTCTTCGCGGCGCGGCTGCAAACCCTGGGCTGGGCGCCGCGCCCCGGCGAGACCGTCGGCGAAATGCAGCAGCGCATCTCGGTCATTGACGCGCTGACGACCCTCGCCCACGCGACCGACGCGGTGGCGCTGGCCCGCGAGTGGGCCGAGCGCGAGGCCGCCGATCCTAGAGCAGTGGACCCCAATCTGGCCCCCACCTTTGTCGCGGCTAACGCGCAGTTTGGCGACGCGGCAGTGTTTGACAGGCACGTCCGCCTGTATCAGCAGCGCAAAGAGAGCGGGGCCGCGCCGCAAGAGGTCAGCCGCTATCTCTACAGTTTTCCGCAATTCCGCGCGCCGGAACTGGTGGCGCACACGCTCAGCCTGATGGACGAGAACATCATCCCCAAAGAAGGCATCGGCCCGGTGCTGCGCGCCATGCTCTTCCTCCGCCACGCGCAGACCGCAGCGTGGGAGTACGTCAAGGCCAATTGGGCCATGATGAACAGACTGGGCCTGAACTGGGTCGGCTATCTGGTCGAGTCTGCCGGCCAGCTCCCCGCCGCCTATCGCGCCGACTACGTCGCCTTTTGCGAGCAGAACCTGGACGGCGCGGCGCAGATGAGTTACGCGCGCGGCCTGGAGACGATGGACCAGCTGGCCGAGTTCAAGGCGCGGACGAGGGAGGGGTTGGTGGCGTGGCTGCGAGGGGTGGGGAGTGACGAGTAATGAGTAATGAGTAAAACGTAAAGCGTATTACGTATTGCGTATTGCGTGGGTTTATGCTCTACGGAATACGCAATACGCAATACGGAATACGTTCCCGAGACAATATGGCGACCGAAATCACCTCAGAGTCCATACAATCTATCAAGGCGCGCGTCGAGCAAGAGCGCGAGCCGATCGTCCGGTTCATGCGCGAGATTTGCGCCATCCCTAGCATTATGGGGAACATCGGCGAGGTCGGGAAGCGGGTGATGGCCGAGATGAACAGACTGGGCTTTGCCGACGTGCGCTTCGACCGGATGGGCAACGTGCTCGGGCGCGTGGGGATCGGCCCGAAGATTCTGCTTTACGACTCGCACCTCGACACGGTAGACGTGGGCGACCGCTCGCAGTGGGAGTGGGACCCCTTCGAGGGCAAAGTCGAGAACGGGATTCTCTACGCGCGCGGCGCGGGGGACGAGAAGCAGTCCACGCCGGGGATGCTCTACGGCCTTGCCCTCGCCCGCGACCTGGGCCTGCTCGACGGCTACACGGCTTACTACTTCGGCAACATGGAGGAGGACTGCGACGGTATCGCCTGTGACGCGCTGGTGAACGTCGAGGGCCTCAAGCCGGATTTTGTCGTCGTCGGCGAGCCGACCGAGATGAACGTCTACCGCGGCCACAAGGGCCGCGTGGAGTTGAAAGTCGTCGCCAAAGGCCGCTCGGTCCACGCGGCCTCCAACCAATTGGGCGACAACGCCATTTACAAGATGCTCCCCATCATTGCCGGCATCCGCGATCTGAACGACCAGCTGCACACCGACCCTTTCCTCGGCCAGGGGCGCATCACCGTCAGCATGAGCGAGACCCGCTCGCCGTCCCTCAACGCCGTGCCGGACGAGTTCACCATCTACATTGACCGCCGCCTGACTTTCGGCGAGAGCAAGGAGGAAGCGATCAAGCAGGTGGAGGCGCTCATCCCGCCCGAGCAGCGCGACCACATCAAAGTGGAAATGCTGTTTTACGACACGCCGAGTTACACCGGGTTTAAGTATCCGGTAGACAAATACTACCCGGCCTGGGCGCTGCCGGAGGAGCATCCTTTCGTGCAGGCCGGGCTGAAGACTTCGCAATTACTCTGGGGCGGCGCGCCGAAGACGGGCAAGCTGAATTTCTCGACCAACGGCACGTACTGGGCGGGCAAGGCGAATATCCCCACCATCATGTTCGCCGCCGGGATCGAGACCACGGCCCACAGCCTGCAAGACCAGGTGCCGCTCGACGACCTGGTGCGCGCGACGGAGTGGTACGCGCTGCTGCCGGTGGTACTGCACAGCTGAACGCCCGATGTTTGCCAGTCTGAAATAGACATACTCCATCTCAAATCGAACTAACGCGAATTTATCCACTTGACGCGCTGGGCCTCAAGACCCAGCGCGTTGCTTTTGGCCTCCCCTCAATGACATTCTGCTCAGTGGAAAGGGAACAATAACAGTTGGCACGCTGCACAACTGGGCTACCCTGAGAGCAACGATCCATAACGTAGGACAAGCCGCTGGCTTGTCCGGCCCAGGACAATCTGGCACGCGAAGCGTGTCCTACTAATCTTCTGGGACAAGTTTCAAACTTGTCCCACAACCTCAAATGTCTCAGAGGCTTGCTCAGGAGGTCAGCCCATGCGCAGCTTTGCCGGACGCGACATTCTGTCGCTAAAGTGTTTTGAACGAGAAGAATTTTTCCGGGTGTTCCAGGTCGCGCAAGAACTGGCGCCGCTGGCGCGCGACCGCCGCAACAGCGACTTGCTGAAGAATAAGACGCTGGTGACGGCTTTCTACCAGCCCAGCACGCGCACCCGCCTGGCCCACGAGGCCGCCATGCACCGGCTGGGCGGGCAGGTGTTGGGCTTCTCGGACGTGAAGAACACGCGCGCGGGCGATTTCTACCAGGAGTCTATCAAAGACACGGCGCACATGTTGGAGTTCTACGGCGACGTGATCGCCATGCGCCACTTTCAGCAGGGCGCGCCGGCCGAAGCCGCGCACTGGGCCAGCATCCCGGTGATCAACTGCGGCGACGGCTGGGGTGAGCATCCGACCCAGGTGCTCACCGACCTCTACACGGTCTGGCAGGAGAAAGGCCGGATTGACGGCCTGACGTTCCTGTGCATCGGCGATATGCGCATGAGAACCATGCACTCGATGTCCTACGCGCTCACCCAGTTTGACGCGCCGGTCCTCTACGTCGCCCCGCCAGAAATGGCGCTCACCGAGGCTTTCAAGGCCGAGCTGCGCTGCCGGAATGCCGCCTTCCGCGAGGCGGAGCACGTGGAGCAGGTGATCGCCGAGGCCAACGTGATCTACATGGAGCCGGTCGTCCAGCCGGATTACACCAAGTCCCGCGACGAGCGGGGCGGGGCGGTCGGCCTCACGCCGGACAACTACAAGGTCACGTTAGAGTTGTTAGCCCACAAGGCCAAGTCCGACGTGATCATTTTGCATTCGCTCCCGCGCATGGACGAGCTGCCCGCCGAAGTGGACGACACGCGCCACGCCCGCTACTGGCAGGAGGCTTTCAACGGCGTCGTGATGCGGATGGCGCTGCTGGCGCTAGTGCTGGGCGCGGTGGAATAACCGCCTGAGAAAATGCTCACGGCCCGCGTTCTGCGGGCGTTGCGATGGAATAGTCCCCCAGAAGGAGGTGAACCATGTCTGGTTGCGAGGCCTTGAAGCGCGAGTTTTCCCACGCCAACCCCGAGGACAAACTGCGCATCCTGAGATCGGAATTGCAGCGGCCAATCATCACGATCCAGAGCGTCGCCGAATTGCTTAAAGAAGCGGAGGCCGACGGGCTAAAGGAATTGCCGCAACACGTCAGTTCCGAGGAGTTCGACCACCTGATCGAGTGGCTCCGGCAGGCGGGCGAGGACATCCGGGAGATACTGGAGGCGCTGGCGATAGACGGGGAACCTGAGCGCGAATACAAGTAGGTTGCATGAAGCACTGGCGTGCTTCACTACGAACAACCGCCTCATCTTGCATTTTGCGAGATGAGGTGTTATTTTGTCTCGCGGCAGAATACCCATAGCGGCTGTGACCACGCGGCCTCAGCCGGAGGGGCAATGTCATGCCCAACAAATTCGTGCTGTTCGCCAGGTCCGTCCGCGCCGCTTTAGCCTTCGCAGCGGGACTGGGGTTGTTGATGCTCGTCTGGCTGGCTCTGCCGCTCGCCAGCCAGGCGGGCGCGGCAGTGGAGGCGGAGCAACAGGCCCCGCCGTCCCCTGATCCGCGTTGGCTGGCGCTTGTCCACGCCAGGCAAAATCCTCTATCAGTCAGCCTGCAATCGGCCTCGCCCTCGATCAACGTCAACCTGACGGATGGCTTTGTGGCCGGGCGCGTCCCCTCACTCGCCACAGTCGTCATCAGCGTGACGCGCGGCGCAGAGCGCGTGGCGTATGCGACTGCGCCGCCCGCGCTGGATTCCGGCGGCTTCTTCTATCTCGCGCATCCCTGGATCACCCCATATGGCTATGAAAGCGGAAGTTTCCAGGCGGGCGATGTCGTGTGGGTGGAGCAGGCAGGCGCGGTCGTCAGCCTGACCATTCCAACT
>DAOTXG010000528.1:0-9645 GCA_034435515.1 Anaerolineales bacterium | reverse complement strand
ATCTTCGGTCATGGCTGCCCTCATCGCGCGTTGATAAATTTCCTCTGAAAATCCAGGCCCCAATTCATTGTGAACGGCCATTGCCAGGCCGATCAACTTGTAGGTGAGTTCATCGTAGGGTGTCTGCACTTTAGTCATCGCTTCCACCTCCCATCCTCCCCATCCGTTCCATCCGTGTAATCCGTTGACTCTACTCCCCTTTTGGCGGTCTGAAGAGCTGGTCAGCCAGGTTGGTAGGCAGGGTGATCTCGCCGTACTGCGCCTCGAATTTGCCCAGGTTCTCGGCCAGCGCGCGCAGCAGCAGCTTGGCGTTCATGGGCGTCAGCACCATGCGCGCGTAGACCCTGGCCTTAGGCATATTCGGCAGCACCCGCGCAAAGTCGATGATGACTTCCGAAGGCGAATGAGTAATGAGCGCGAAGTTGGTGTAGATCGCCTCCAGGTTGGCCGGGATTTCGATGGCCATTTGCGGCGCGGGCGGGGGCGCAGGGGATGCGGGTTGTTCGGACATGAGACGGCCTCCAGGACGATGGTCGGCGTTCAACAACAGAAGGAACAGGTTGAACAGATGAAGCAAAGGCGGATTCATCCGTTGACGCATTATAGCCTCCTGGCAACAGGGAACACAAGACAGCCGTCGGCGCGCGGCCGACGGCTGTCAAGGCTATTCAGTTGAAGTTAGAACGGGATTTCGGTCTCGTCCTGGGGAGGCTCGGCTTCCATCACCTCGCCGCCCGGCGCGCCGCCGCCCTCGCCCCGGCTGCTGAGGAACTTGACGGTGAAGGCCGTCACCTCGAACGAGGCCCCGGCGGTGCCATCCTGCCGCGTCCAGATGCGGGGATTGCCGCTCGGGTCGGCGTTCATGCGGCCCTCGACGAGGACCTTGGAGCCTTTCTTGAGGTACTTCTGGCAGTTTTCGCCCGTCTTTCCCCAAACGTTAACACGCCACCAGATGGTGCGCTCGTTGAGCTGACCGTCCTGGCCGGTCCATTTCTCCGAGGTAGCCATGCTGAAGTTGGTGACTTGCTGGCCACTGGGGGTGTAACGTGTTTCGGGGTCGCGGCCCAAATTCCCCACGAGGATGATTTTGTGATACATATTCACCTTCCTGATCAACGGAGGCCTGGTAGGGGCATTCCCAATGAATGCCCGGACGGGTCGCTGCCCGTCTTTGATAATCCGCTGATGCTCATCCGATAATAAGAGAAATTAGAACAAATGTCAACTGCCATATATGGGTTAAAAATCATGGGTACCCCTAGATATGGCTATCAAAAGGGTTTCAGGGCCAGTTTACCAGCGACTAATGCGCCTCGATTGGCCTTCAGCCTTAGCCTGTTTCCGCACCCACAAAATCGCTTGGTTTGGACAGCAGTCACAAAGGGATGCTTCGCGATTGCACTGCCGTCCGGGTCAGCCGCAGTGCAACTGCGGCTGAAACTGTGGAAAACAGGCTGAGTCTTGTCAAACCCGCTTTGCGACCACCAGCGTGATGTCGTCAAACGGCGCGCCGGTTCCGGTGAAAGCGCTCACGGCCTCGACCACTGCCGCCGCAATCATCTCCGCGCGCGCCTGGCGATTGCCCTGCAAGACGCGTTGCAGGCGCGCTTCGCCAAACTCTGCCTGCTGCGCGTTGAGCGCGTCTGTGATGCCGTCGGTGTAGAACAACACCACATCCCCGCGGAGCAGGCCGACCGTGTGCTGGCCGTATTTGAACGACACAATCACGCCCAGGGGCAGGCCGGTCCGCGCAAACCGGACTATCTCTCCGTGAGCGGCCCGGCAGATCAGCGGCGGATTGTGCCCGGCGTTGACGTAGGTGATCGAACCGGTCGCGGCAGCCAGCTGCGCGTAACAGGCGGTGACGAACATACCCTTGCTGGCGTCGGCGCAGATGAGCTGGTTGGCCTGCGTGAAGTTGTCGGCGGGCTGGAAGGGGTTGGTGACGCTGGCGCGGATGATGCTGCGCGTCGTGGCCATGAACAGCGCAGCCGGCATGCCCTTGTCGGTCACGTCGGCGATGACCAGTCCGAGATGTCCCTGCGGGCCGGGGATGAAATCGTAGAAGTCGCCCGCTACCTCGCGCGCCGGCTGCCAGCGGGCAGCAAACTCCCAGCCCGCCAGGGCGGGTATCTGGCGGGGCAGCAGGCTGGCCTGGACGTCGCGCGCGACCTGCAGTTCGCGCTCCAGCCGCCCTTTGTCCACGGCCACCTGGTACAGGCGCGCGTTTTCAATCGCCACGGCGGCGCTGGCGGCGATGGAGGTCAGCAGTTCGAGGTCCTCCCGGGTGAAGAGGCCGGCCTGCAGGCGGTTGTCCACGTAGATCACGCCGATGGTCTCCCCTTTAATTTGCAGCGGGACGCACAGGATGGAACGCAGGCGCAGGCCGATGACGCTCTGGCGCTTCTGAAGCCAGGCGTCGCTCTGCGCGTCGTTAGTCAGGCGGGGCTGGCCCTCCTGCGCCACGCTCTCCACCACGCCGCGCGAAATCTGGAACTCCGCGCCGTCAATCGTCTGCTGGTCCATGCCCCGCGCGGCGCGAAAGGCCAGCCGGCCGCCGGCGTCGCGCAGCATCAAAAAGCCGCGCTCGGCGCGCGTGACGGTGATGACTTCGTCCATCACGCGCCGTAAGACCTCGTCGAGGTCGAGCGACGAGTTAAAAGTCTGTGCGAGACGATAGAGCAGCGAGAGACGGTCAGGGGAGGGCGGCTGAGTCATGGGACGCGGGTAGAGCAGGATTATAGCCTAAATTCTTGTGTCCTCGGCGCAGCCCCTCGAATCCGCCTCCGGCCCGGTGTGCGCGCAAACCTTCAGTGGGAGCGGCGCGAAGCGGACAACCGCGACCATCGCGGCTACAAGCCGCTCCCACACCAATCCCCTGACAACCTTTGAGTGCACACCCGGCCCGATTCGGCGTCAAGGCGCGTCGCCAGTAATAGTATACTGATCCCAAGACTGTTAGTGCTCTCCAACCGCGAGGACGCGGGCTTGGAGCCTTGTCTAAAGAGTGTTGAGACTAATCCCATGTCATCCGCCCGGACAGCGGCTCAACCAACCGGCAGGCTTCCATCCTGGTGGGAATGGCTGAGCCTTGCGACCATTCTGCTCCTCGCCAGCCTGCTGGGTGCGCGCGCCTGGCTCGCCATCCAGGCCTATGCCGATTACCCGCCCGATTTTGACGAAGCCGTGCATACGCTGCCGGTGCTGCAAATCTCCCGCGATCTCCGCGCGCTGCGGCTGGGGGATCTCTGGCGCCACTCCTACACGCAGGACGAAATCGCGCTCTATCCATTCTTGCACTCGTGGCTCTTGGCGCCGTTCTTTGTGATCGCAAAGCCTGATCTCTCGGTCGCGCGCGCCTCGGGCGCGGCGTTCCTGACCGCCTCCGCCTGTGTGATGTTTTTTCTGACGCGCGGCCTGGCCGCGCGCGAGCGCCGGCCGTGGCTGGCCGGGCTGTTCAGCGCCCTGCTCCTGTTGACTGCCCTGCCGTTATGGGTCTATGCGAGCGTGATCCTGCTGGAAGCGGCCGGCCTGCTGGTCACGCTGCTCTGGCTGTCGGCTTACGTGCGCGCGCGCCCGAACCAGGCTGGTTGGGGCTGGCCAGCCGCCGCCAGCCTCGCGGCGACGGCAGCCTTGTTCACCAAATACTCGTTCGGCGTCTTTGTGATCACCGCTGTGGTGAGCACGGAGCTGCTTTCTATCCTCGCTCATCCGCGCGCGCCGAACCTCAGGCGTCTGCTATGGCTCTTCGGCCCGGTTGTCATCATGGCCGGGGCCTGGTTTCTGCAACCGGGAAAACTTGACCGCTTCCTCGAGTACAGCCGGTCGCAACGCGTGCAGGTCGAGTTCTGGAGCGCGGCTAACCTCTTCTATTACCCACAGAGCCTCTTTCGCTTCTACACGGCCGGGCCGCTCACGGTCGCCCTGCTGGCAGCCGGGATAGGCCTGGGCGTGTGGCGCTGGCGCGATCACCCCTGGCGCGCCGTCGTCCTGTACCTGCTGGCCGGAATTGTCCTTCTGACACGGGTGCCGCAGAAGGAGATCCGCTTTTTCTATACGGTTGCGCCGCTGGCCTACCCCTTCGCCGGAGTCGCATTCGCGCGCCTGATCAACGGCGCCGCGGAGGCCAGAGTCACAGGACTGGCGCGGCGCGTGACCCGACTTGGGTTGGCCGGGCTGCTGGCGCTGGAAGCGGGCCTCGTCGCGCGGCGCGGATCGTTCTTCGGCCCGGCGCTCGAAACGGCCTATCTGAGTTCGCCGGACACCCGCGCGGCCTATGACTTCGTCATCGAACACATGCTGGCGGAGGGCGCGCGCCCACACCTGCTTGCCCCCTGGCACCTGTTCAGCAACTACCCCCTGGCCTGGGAATACTACGCGGGTCGGGATGAAGACCCGGCTGCCTACGACTATCAACTGGCGACGGCCGACTACGCGCCGCCCCCCACGCCCGCCAATCTGGATCGGCTGGTGGAGAGGCTGCAGGCGCAGGGCACGTCCATCTTAGTCAGCATTGACGGCAGCCCGGCCGGAGATTACACAGGCTGGCAGGTGGTGGAGCCGCTCATCACGCGAGGCCGGCTCGAAATGCTGGCCGCCTCGCCCCCGTACACACTGTTCGAGTGGTCGAGCGACTACGAGAGCCGGGTCTTTGCCGGGGAGTTTGCGACGACCGCCGAACTGGAGCAGGCGCGCCAACGCGGGCTGACGCTGTTCACAATTCAGCTTCACCTCTACCGGCTCAAGTAATTCCTCCACTTATAGTAGCCCGTCAAGTTGATTTGGATGGGTGCCTCCGCTCGCGGCGGATTCCCTGGCACTGCCCGCCAGGGCAAGTGCGCATGCCCTTCGGGCAGTGCCGCCGGACGCTTCGCGCAAATCCGGCGGGAGCAGAGTGCCTCTCCCCCTCTCCTGAGACGCACTTGCTTTTCGTCATCAGGAGAGGGGGCGGGAGGTGAGGTGCGCGCGCGTCCGGGCCGCGTCCGGCGCGGCTTTCATTTCTTCAAACGCGGCCAGAGCCAGAGTCAGGCGTTCGCGCGCCCCGGCTGCGTCGCCTTGCGCCTGGGCTAACCCGCCCAACTCGAACAGCGTGCGCCCGATCTGCCAGCGCGTGCCCAGTCCCCGGAACAGTTCCAGCGCCTGCTGCAACCGTGCTTCGGCCTCGGCCTGTTCACCGGCCAGGTGATGCGCCACGCCCCAGGCGCGATGCGCGATAGCCTGATATAACTGATGCTCGTAGCGTCTGGCCGCTTCTTCCGCCAGCGGCGCGTACTGCCGCAAAGCCTCCCCGTCGCGCTGCTGCGCCGCGGCGTCGGCCAGCATCGCGTACAGGTCGTGCTCGCCCACCCACGCCGCTGTCTTCTGCAGGGCGATTTCCAGGTTTTGCCTGACGAGGGCGAACTCGCCCTCCGCCATGAGCGGCTGGCACAGTCAATAATAATTGTCGCGCCCCCAGTGATCCGTCGCGCCGTCGGCGCGTAACATGAGCGCCAGTGACTCCTCGCGCAGCACGCGGGCGCGCTCAAAATCGCCGCGCCGGGCGTACACGCTGGCATTCAGCGCGAGTTGAAAACAGCCCGCCCAAATCCGTCCGAAAAACCCAGGGTAATCCTTCTCGAGTGCCCGCCATTTCCCTTCCATCTCGATCACGCGATCCCAGCGGTCCAACTGGTACAGACAATAGGATTGCTGCCGGATGGCTGTGATCTTCTGCTCCATGTCACGAATTTCGCGGGCCAGGTTTTCCGCCTCCTCCAGGTGCGGCATCGCCTGCGCGTACTCGCCCACGTAGACCAGCGCGGCGCCGGCCTGACTGAAGAGGCTGACACGCTCGCGCTTATCGCCAAAACGCGGATCACGGCTCAGCGCCAACTGCCGCAGCGCGATTTGCACCCGCTCGCGGAACCAGCCGCGCCCGCCGTAGGCGTTGGCCAGCGCATTCAGCGCGGTCGAGAGTTCGACGGGCGACTCTAATTGTTCGGCCAGCGCGACGGCAGCGCGCGCATAATGTTCCGCGGCGTCCCAAGCCGGCGGGGTGTGGTTAGACCAGGCCTCATCCGACAGAGCCGTGAGCAGCCGGATCGTTTCCGAATGTGGCGGCTCCCCTTCGATCAGTTTCAGCCCTGTTTCAATACTGGCCTGGACAATTGGCTCGAACCGTTTATATTCAGCCAGGAGCGCGCGCTCGAACCGGGTAGCGGCGCTGACGACCTTGCGATGAAGCCGCACGGCGGTCATTTTGCCCCCCTGGGCCGCGGCGCCCCAGAGAGCCAGCGCCTCCTGGTACAGAGGCATCGCCCGCGAGCCTTCGCGCAGCGTATGATGCACATCGCCCAGTTGTTCCAGGAGGGTCAGGCGCGTCTCGGCTTGTTCGCCGGATTCGAGCATATCCAGCGCGGCGCGCAGATGTCGGACGGCCTGATCGTAGGCGAAAACGGCTTCGGCGCGCCGCGCGGCGCGGCGGGAATATTCGATGGCCTTGCCGGTTTCGTCGGCGGCGGCGTAGTGATGCGCCAGCGCCTCGTCGTCGTCAGGGCGAAGCGCCTCGATGGCCGCCGCCAGCCGCTGATGCAGGCGCTTCTGACGCCGGCCGCTCAGGCCCTCCCGCAGGGTCGTGGGAATCAAAGCATGCACAAACGCATACATCTCCCCGCGTTTGCCTTTGACCTCCTCGATCAACTGCGCGCGTTCGGCGATTTCCAATGCCTCGATGAGCACGTCTTCGTCCCACCCTGAGCCTGCCGAAGGCGCCTGCCCTGAGCCTGCCGAAGGGGCGCCAGCCCGCAACAGCGTTTCAAAATCGAACTCGCGCCGAGAAAGGCCGCCAGTCTCAGCGCCTCCTGGGCCGGAGGGGATAATCGCGCGACGCGCGCCTGAATAGCCAACCGCACGCTTTGCGGGATTTCCACCTCGGCCATGCTGGGCCGTTGCCAGCGCCCGTCGGCGTAGGTCAGTTTCCCGGCTTCAATCAACGCCTTGCAGACTTCTTCGACAAAGAACGGGTTGCCCTCGGTCTCCCGGTAGATGCCCTCCAGGAATTCGGGCGTGATCTCCTCCGTGAACATCGCCGCCAGCAGGTCGCGCGTCTGCTCGCGGCTGAGGCGCGTCAATTTGATCCGGGCCGCCAGCCGCTCGCGATTGAGGTCCAGCAGCACCTCGTTCAGGACGCGGGCCTCGTCCAGTTCCACCTCGCGGTAGGTGGCGACGATCATCACCCGCCGTTGGCGCAGGCGGCGCGCCAGATGCCGCAGGAGGGACAGTGTGCCGCCGTCCGCCCAGTGGGCGTCGTCCACGAACAGCAGCAGGGGAACGCGCCCGGTCAGCCGGGCGCACAACTCGACGACGCTCTCGTACACTCGCTCCTGCTCCGATTGGAGATCGAGCGGCGGGTTGGAGGGAACGGCGGGGTAACGCGAGCGCAGGCCCGGCGCGAGCGTGAGCAGATCGGCCAGCGCGAAATCAGGGAGGTTGAGGGAGGGCTGAGCATCCAGCGCCTGCCGGATCATCTGGGCAATGGGCGCATAGGGCGCGCCGCCTTCGGCATAGCACTCGCCCACCAGGACCGTCGCCCCAGAGGTTTGCGCCTGGGCGGTGAGCTCGCGCACGAACCGCGTCTTGCCGACGCCCGGCTCGCCGCTCACCAACAACATTTGCCCCTCGCCCGAAGCGGCTCGCTGCCAGAAGGTCAGCGCCTCGGCCAGTTCTCGTTCGCGGCCGACCAACCGCCCGTGGACGATGCGGTCAAGCAGCGAGGCAATTTCGTCGCCGGAAGAGGGCCTCACCAGAGTCGAGTGGAGGGGAGGAAAATCGGCGGGCAGGTCGGCGGCGACGACCTGGAAGAGATGCTCGGCCAGGCCGAGGCCCTTCAGGCGATGCTGGCCCAGGTCGCGCAGACTGACGCCCTCCGGCAAATGTTCACGCACCTGCTCCGCCATCACGAGCGAGAGCAGGATTTGCCCGCCGTGCCCGGCGGACATTACCCGCGCAGCGCGATTGAGCGTGTGACTTACGGCATAGTCATTCCCCTGCGCCTCGGCCTGGCCCCGGTGCAGTCCTATCCGCACCCGCAGCGGGCCGGTCGCGCCCCACGTCGCAGCCGCCAGCGCTCGTTGCGCCGCCAGCGCCGCGACGACCGCTTGCGCCGGATTGGCAAACGCCGTCTGAAACGCATCGCCGATGACCTTGAACACCTGCCCGCCGTGCGCCCGGATGACCTCGTGCAGGATGGCGTCGTGCCGTGCCAGCGCCGCGCGCATTCCCTCCGGGTCGCGCTCCCACAGCGGCGTGCTGCCTTCGATATCCGTGAAGAGGAAGGTGACCTCGCCGCCCGGCAAAGTCAACTGAGCCTGGCGGGGCGTCAGGCTGAACAGCACCTCGCGCGCCGAGGCCGGGCGGTCGCCCGGCTGTTTGCTCAGCAGGCGCAGGATGAGCGCCTCCAGTTCCAGCGGCAGTTCCGGGTTGAGCGTGCGCGGCGGCGTGACCGGCGCGTGAATATGTTGGGAAATGACCGTCAGCGGGTCGTCGCCAGTAAAGGGCAGGCGGCCCGTCGCCAGTTCGTACACCACCACGCCCAGCGCGTACAAATCCGCGCGGCCATCCACCTCCTGCCCCAGCGCCTGCTCGGGCGCGAGGTAGAAGACTGTGCCGATCAATACGCCCTCCTGCGTCAGGCGCGAGGCGTGCCGCGAGCGCGCCAGGCCAAAGTCCATCAGCTTGGGGATCAGCCGCTCGCCCGCGCCGGCGACGACGATATTCTCCGGCTTAATGTCCCGGTGGACGATGCCCTGCGTGTGAGCGTGGTCGAGCGCGTCACACAACTGGCGGAGAACCTCGACGATCTGTGGGAAGGAGAGAGGGCCAATCTCGCGCAGACTCTTCCCTGTCACGAGCTGCATGACGATGAACGGCAGCGCCTGCCCCCCCGCAGCAGCGGGGCCTAAGGGTGAGCCTGTCACAGGGACATCCGTCTCGCCCGCGTCATAGATCGAGACGATGTTCGGGTGATCGAGTCTGGCGGCGGCGCGGGCTTCGTGGAGCAGGCGCGCGCGGCCTTCGGTGCCGAGGCCCGCCTCGCTCAACACCTTCACCGCCACATCCCGATCAAGCAAGGTGTCATGCGCGCGGTAGACGACGCCCATGCCGCCCCGGCCGAGTTCGGCGTCAATACGATACCGGTCTTGGAGCATTGTGCCGATCACGTGAGGAGTTTCCCGGCCCGAATTCTGAAGGATGTCATGAGTCAATACCTTTTAGATAAGGCAGCATCAGGCCCGTGGAAGGCCGGTTTTTGTCTGAAAATCCAGCCCCGGCCCGCTTAACTGAAAGGTATTGTGTCATGAGTATAGCCCAAAATCGCGCAAATGCGACAAAAAAGCAGGCTACTTTTGCGCCTCCGACCGGCTTTCATGCTCAGCGTGCGGGTGCGCGCAGAGTTTGTCAGCAGTTGCACTGCTGACACTAGCCTTGCCGCAGCGCAACTGCGGCAGAACGGGGTTGTCTGACAACGTTTGCGCGCGCATCAGCGTGCTTGAGGCGATGCATAGAGGCTGGCCCCAGAGTATAATGCCCGTCAGTCATCTGGAGGTGTGCAATGCCATCCCCGTTTCCCGGCATGGACCCTTACATCGAAACCCCGCGCTTGTGGAG
>DAOTXG010000527.1:0-5364 GCA_034435515.1 Anaerolineales bacterium | reverse complement strand
CCCTGGCGAAACAGCGCCGCCGCGTGGCGTGTCCGCCGTGTGAGCGCGGGGCCGGGCCGCCCGCCGGGATACACTTTTGAACCTAACACGACGATGACATCCGCCGGCTGCGCGCGGTCGTGCTGGCCGTAGCCGTCAATGGCTGCCAGGCCGGTCAACCACAGCGCCAGGCCGGTCAGGCCAAGCCGCCCAAACGCGGCGAGCCGAGAGTGTTTCATCCCGGCTCGCATTGTAACTGATTTGCCTGATTATCCCCATCCCCCGCCCTTCCCCCGCCAGCCCAAGAATTAGAAGGCGGTTAACGCTTGACCTCCACAAAGTCAGTCTCGCAAATACCCGCCAGGCATGCTAACTCCTGCGCCGCTGTCGTCAAGTCCTCTTCCTCATAATAATACAGTTTGGAGAAGTCAATCTGCGGGAACTCTGCTGCCAGTCGCTCATACTCCTCTTTAGAAATCTCGACGTAGGGCATCTGGTCATATTGCGCGTCAAAGGCAGGCAGGAAGGTCATCCCCCCGATCACGTCGCGGTGCTCCCAAACCCATTTGGTCATATCTACCACTTCATCCGGGTAGTAAGTAATGGTCACACTGGGGTTATGCTCCGTCCAACGCCTCTTATTTTGCAGCCAATATTCACATTGATCGAGCGCCGAGCGATCTGAGCGGGTGAGCGCCCCTTCAGGGGCTTTGACGGGGAAGTGTACAACCCAGGTGTTGGCGTTTTCCGGGGTCTGGCCGTTCTCGGGGTCCATCGGCGCGCCGGCATCACGCAACACTTTGAAAACAGGCGAATGCGCGCTGACGCGCACGTTGCGAATGTAATAGGGCGACCACCGCGCGTGAATCCCCGGCGAGCAATCGAACAATTGCGAGGAATTCCCCGAGGGCTTGACGCAGGTAATCGCCGCGGAAGGGTTGATGCCCAGCGCGGCCGCGGTCAGACGGTTGGTTTCAATCGCGACTTGCTTCAACTGAGCCTGCACCTCCGGGGCCTGGGCTGCCGGGCTGTCCATCTGGCCATTGATATCCACGCCCAACAACCGTTCTTCTTCGCCATTGAGTTTCCACTGCGGGCGCAAACCGGGGAAATGCGTCGCCATAGATTGAATCGTGCCAATGAGCGTGGCGATCTCCACCTTATCCTTGAGCGATTCAAACGTGTCGTGCGCGCGGGCAATCGCAATCGAGAGATTGCAAAATTGCCAGGGGCGCAAGATCACTTCGCCACACGGATTAGTGCCAAACTCAACCGCTTGACGCCGGTCTGGGCGCGAGGTGATGGCGGCCTGGCGGTTGAAGATGCCCGGCTCGCCGCGCCCACCCTCGATCATTTCCAGCATGACGCGCATGATTTCCTGCTGGGTCAAGCCGCGCTCCGGCCAGACCGCCGAATTATTCGCATTCCAGCGCTGGCTGTTATCGCGCTCGAAGTCGCCGGTTTTCGCCTGGCGCATCTCTTCGTCGTCAAAGTCGAACAAGGAAATCATCGCCGTGCGGCGCATCCCGCCGGAAACGGCGGCGTTGCCCACCGCGCACATGATGTCGTGCGCGTCAATCGGACGCAGAAAACTCCCCTGGCGCGCCAAGATGCGCGCTCGGACAAAATCGAACATCGCGCGGAGCGGCTCCGGGCCGGACGCCCGACCGCCTTTGGTGCGCAGCGGGGCGCCCGCTGGACGCAGAGGCGACAAGTCGAATTTAATATCCCCGCCCTCAAACCATGTTTCTAACCCTAGCCGCAGCGCGTCCGCCCAACCTTCGGCAGAATCTTCGACGGCACACAGGCGCGGGGCCGTGCGCATCTGTCGGCGGATGCGAGGGAAGTCCTCCACGTACTTGCTCTCCACCGAAAAACCGACCCCACAACCGCTCATCGAAATAATCATCGCCTCGACAAAGGCGTCCAGGCTCTCCACTGGCAGATAAGAGCAGTTGTAAATCGTGATGTTGTTGCGGCGCGCGGCCGGCCCGGCCATCGCTAAAAGCCGCATCGAGGTCATCGCCCGCATCTCCAGCATCGCCAGGCGGAGGCGGTCATAAGTCTCGCCCGGCAAACGCGCCTCGGATAATTCCCGCAAGTAATTAACCGCGCGATCGACTGTCTCAATCCAGGTTTCGCGGCGTCCCAAATCGTAATTAAAGCGCGAATATTTGTCGTAGAATTGAAATTTTTGAAGCTGCGTGGGGAAATATCTGTCAGACTCGGAGAAAGCGCGGCGGACTTCCTCAGGGATAGGCCGCTCCTGGCGCATTTTGGCATGTTCGGCGCGGTAGAGGATATATCGCTTCGCCGCTTCATACTCGCCAGCGGCTTGCAACACGGTCTCCACAATATCCTGCACATCCTCGACCGTCGGCTGCGCATATTTGGCCGAGACAGCGTTAACGACCCGCGTTGCTAATTCAGAGATAGGCGTATCTGGCCTGCGGCCAAAGCTGGCAAAGCAGCGCGCGACGGCGTTTTCAATGCGTTCAATCTCAAACGCGACGACCCGCCCATCGCGCTTGATAATCGTCGTCGGCAACATGACGATATCGGGAAACAAGCCGACACGCTCAACCGGGGCTTTGCGCCCGTTCGCTTCGTCATTCCCATTCGCACGCTTATACCTCTTTGACTCACTACCCTGCAGCATGGCCTCTTCTCCTTTTTGGAAGTGACAAAATTTCAACGAGCCAGGACAGCAACATCACCTATTCAAACAAAACACCCTCGCTTCACAGCCTACACGCAACATAGGCCATGCAACGGAGGGCGCGTCAATTAGCCTTCGAGCAAACGGTTGATTTCGTCGCGGACGGCGGTGAGGTCGTCCATGCGCAGGTAGACAATCGCGTAGCGGATGTACGCGATGTGGTCGAGCTCCTTCAGCCCGGCCATCACCATATCCCCCACGATCCGGCTGGAAACCTCGCTCTTGCCCATCGTCTGCAGCGTGGCCTCGATTTCGCCGACCAGCCGCTCGATGTCGGCGGCGGAGACCGGGCGCTTGGCGCAGGAAATGCGGATGCCGCGAATCAGCTTTTCGCGGTCAAACTCCTCCCGCGTCCCGTCCTGCTTGACGATGAGCGGCGTGGCCAGGACGGCGCGCTCGTAGGTGCTGAAACGCTGCTGGCAGGCGAGACACTTCCGCCGCCGCCGCACACCGCCGCGCGCGTCGTGGTTCGTGTCAATCACCTGGGAATTGGCGACGCCACAATAGGGACAACGCATGTGAAATCGGGCCTTCCCCGAACGGGCGTTTTACGCCATATCTTGGCTGTTAACTAACCACAGTCCAACATCTAGGGGAAAGGGGCTACATTCTAGCAAAAATCGCCTTCCGAGGCAATAGGGCAGACGACCATCTGGCTTAAAAAATTCGAAACTTCAAGTGAGCCGAAAATTACGAAGAAATCCATTGAAAAGCCCCGCTTCGGCGGCGGAAGTAACGCGCTATCGGGTGTAAACTGCCTCCGCCCGGGGTTCAACTGCCGGCGAACCGGGAATTTATACACAACTCGGCGTACTGCTGTTTGTAATCTGCATCGTTAGCGATTATACTGCCGCCGGTATGCCGGCCTCAGATCAAAACCCTGCCTATTCCAAAAGCCGCTACAAACTCATCCCTCGCACCCTGACCTTCGTCACCTCTAAAGACGACGTGCTTTTGCTCAAAGGCGCGCCGACGAAAAAAATCTGGTCGGGCAAGTACAACGGCCTCGGCGGCCACGTGGAGCGCGGCGAGAGCATTCACGCCGCCGCCGGGCGTGAAATCCTGGAAGAGGCTGGACTAAAAGTCAGCGACCTCCGGCTGAGGGCAGTGATCACCGTTGACGCGAATCAATCGAGCGGGATCGGCCTCTACGTGTTCACGGCCGCCGCGGCCTCACGGAACTTTGCGCCCTCGCCGGAAGGCGCGCTCGAATGGGTTCCCCGCTCCCGCCTCCCCCAACTCGATCTGGTCGAAGACCTTCCGACCCTCCTGCCGGTTGTCTTATCCCGCCGGCCCTATGACCCGCCCTTCAGCGCCCATTATCGCTGGGACGCGAATGACCGACTCGTCGTCGAGTTCTCCGGCCTGACCTTAGCGCCGTATGATGAGTCGGGTAAGGTAATTGAGGTGGGCGATTGGGTTCGGCTCGTCGCCGTCCCGCCCGGCGTCAAACAGGGGCCGCGCGAGACGCGCGCCGTCTTTCGCCGGGCGCTCGGCCAGACCTTCAAAATCCAGGCCTTCGACGAACACGGCCACGCCGAGCTGGATTTGAGCCGGAAAGTCGCCCGGCTTAACACGATCTGGGTTGAGCCGGAGTATTTGCGCCTCTACCGTCGAAAGCGCAAAGTTGACTGATGAAACTCCACGGCTGGCTTGGCCTGGTCATCCTGCTCGGCGCGGAAGCGCTGCTCTACGCCGGTTCGCGTTTTGTCGCCACCTGGTTCACGCCCATCATGTGGACCGGTTACATTATCCTGGCCGACGCCGTCATCGCGCAGCGCACGGGCCGGTCGTGGCTCACCACGCGCCAGCGCGAATTCGGCTTTCTGGCCGTGCTCAGCGTGCTCTCGTGGTTGATCTTCGAGGTCTACAACCTCAAACTCAAGAACTGGGCCTACGTCGGCGTGCCGGAGCCGATGTGGCTGCGCGATATCGGCTTCTTCTGGTCGTTCGCCACCATCACCCCCGCCATCTTTCAGACCGCCGAACTGCTGGAGGCCTTTTTCCTCCCCTTCCCCGCTCCTCCGCTCCCTGCCCCCCTGCCCTCCGAAACACGAAAGGCTCTCGCTCCCGCCGTCCTCCTCGGCCTGGCCTTCGTCGCCATCCCCCCGGCCTTGCCCGATCACCTCGCCCCCTATACTTTCGGCTTCGTCTGGCTGGGTTTCGTCGCCCTGCTCGAACCAATCAACTGGCGGCTGGGCTTGCCTTCGTTTCTGAGCGACTGGCAGAACGGGGACCAAAAGCGCGTGTGGCTCTGGCTCGCCGCCGGGTTCATCTGCGGCCTGTTGTGGGAAGCGTGGAATTACCAAACGCTGGCGCAGAACGGCGCAGGCTGGCTCTATACCATGCCCGAACTGATCCACAACCTGATCTTTGGCCTGCACTACGGTCAGATGCCGCTGGCCGGCCTGCTCGGCTTCCCGCCGTTCGCGCTGGAATGTTTTGCGATCTATCATTTCTTGCGCTGGGCCTTGCAGCTGGAGCACTGGCTTCCGGCGAATGCCTGAGCCATGCGGCGGCAACGGCCCGTCTGGTCATACATCCTCCTTGCGGTCGCGCTGCTCGTGATGACCAGCCTGATCGGCCTCTATGGCCTGCTGGTTGCGCTGGATCCGAGTTTTGCTCCCGTCTTTCTGCGCCCGCCCACCCAGCCGGCGGCCGCGACG
>DAOTXG010000526.1:0-12475 GCA_034435515.1 Anaerolineales bacterium | reverse complement strand
AACGCGCTGCTGTATTCCGAGATGGAGAAGACGATCCGGGAGTTCAACTTTGAGCACGCCGACCTGACGCAGGTGGCCGAGAGCGCCGTGCAGATGCGGCGCGACCTGGAAAACGTCGGCGGCCGGGCCTACAAGAACCACCGGGTCTACCAGCGAGAAGTATGAAACTATGATACATGGCACGGCCTCCCGCCGTAACCAAATGTAGGACGTGCCCCGCCCAGGACACGCTGCGCGTGGCAGATTGCCCTACGCAATTCTATGGCGGAGGAGCGGGCTTATAATACCGCCAACATGACTCGTGCGCGCTGCCTTCTCCTCCTGGCTTTTCCCCTCGCCCTCGCGGGCTGTATCATCGTCGTCCAGTCCCCTCCGGCGACCCTCACACCCGCCGCGTCCACCCTCATCGCCACTCAGCCGCCGTCCCCAACGCCTGCACCCACGCTTACGGCGTTAATTGCTCCCACACTCCAGAATCCTCCCCCCGCCCAGCTCACATTCGCGCCCCTGCCGACCGCTACGCCCCTGCCTCCTTCCGCCGTTACGCCATTCCCCGCTTCCACACCCATCAGCCCTTCGGTTCCTATCTCCATCGTCTCCTTTGCCGCCTCGCCCGCCGAAATCCGCCCCGGCGAAACGGCGACGCTGAGGTGGGAGGTCATCGCCGCCGAAGCAATTATCTGGCAGTTGGACGCAGTGGGACGTTTGAGCGTGTCTTACACCGTTCCCATTTCTGGGACGCTCGTGGTGACCGCGCCGGCAGAATTGCAGAATCGTGTTGACTTCATCTTATTTGCCTCTTCAGGCCAGTCTTCGGCGCAAGCCTTTGTCTCAGTCAAGATCGGCTGCCTCGACGTCTGGTTCTTCCCCAACCCGCCGGCGGAGTGCCCGGCCTCGCCGCCGCACTATACGGCCATGCAGGCCGAACACTTCGAGCGCGGATTGATGATGTGGACGGACTGGAACCGGGCCATCTACATCCTCTATACGGACAATCTTTCACCTCGCTGGGAGGCGCGCCCGGACGAGTGGCGGGAGGGCATGCCGTTGGCTGACCCGGCTCTCGCGCCGCCGCCGGGTTACTATCAGCCAGTACGCGGGTTCGGCCTGGTCTGGCGAGACGAGCAAGCGCCGGCCGGCGCGCGCGCCGGTGAGCGGTTGGGTTGGGCCACCGACGAGGAGTTCGCGGTGGGCGGCGCCGCCTTCCAGTGTGACTCGCAGCCCAAATACAGCCGTTGCTACATCGCCGGGCCGAACAACGTGGTCTACGCGCTTGAGCCGGAAGGCGCTGGTTGGTTTACGTGGACCGGGCCGACGCCGGCGCCGTGACGCCAATCCCGACCCGCTGAGTAAGGGGTTGGTAGTAACCGCTTCGCGTCAGTCGTTTGCGGCTGGCGAACGACTGACGCGAAGCGGTTACTACGCATCCATCAAAATCAAATTGACTGATCGCTAGTGCTTCATCTGTCTCAGAGGCATTTGCGTTGCTCACGTAGCGCACTACGAACTGTAAGAACTCGTCTAAGAACAACTTCCCGTTTTCTAGCGTAGGAGCGGTTTTCAACCGCGAGGGTCGCGGCTACAAGCCGCTCCCACGGTTGTGACAGTGCGGAAGCTATTTTTAGACGGCCCCTAAGCTCCTCTAGCTGGCGCCGAGCGCCCGGCCAAAACGAGTCGCTTCTTCTTTGTACGCGGGTAGATTCATACTCAAAAAGGTGAAGGCGTGCCAGAGGTCGCGGAGATTGGCCTGCGGATCCCGCAATCGGCGGGCAATGGACTGCGCGCCGTAGAACTGCCGGTACATCTTCAATCGGGTTTCTGCCAGCGCTTCCACGGAAATACCGCGGGGCCGGAAAACAGGCGTCCCATAGGCATACGTCGGGTCGAGCCACCACTGCGGCTGGATCAACCGCCCCTCGCGCAAAAACGTCTGATACAACTCCGTGCCCGGATAAGGCGTCAACAAGTTGAACAGCACGGCGAAAAACCGTTGGCAGACGGCGAACTCCAGCAGCCTCTCCAGCGCCTCCGGCGTGTCGTCGTCCATCCCTAGAATGAAAGAGCCGACGATGGCGAGGCCGTGGTCGCGGGCGATTCTCAGGGCTTCGTCGTAGCCGAGGCCGACGGTGTTCCAGCTTTTGTTGATCTGCTTCAGGTTAGCCCGGGTAATGGACTCAATTCCGACCAGGACGCCGGCGCAGCCGCTGTCGCGCATCAGCCGCATGAGTTCCAGGTCTTTGGTCATCGTCAGGCTCGCCTGGCTGACCCAGCGAATTTTGAGCGGGATCAACGCCCGGAACAGCGCTTTCGCGGCGCTCCGGTCGGCGACGATGTTGTCGTCCACGAAAAAGTACACGGGCTGTTTCTGCTGAGTCACCTCGGCCACGACCTCCTGCGGCGGGCGATGCCGGAAACCGCGCCCGAAGAAGGCCGTCACCGAGCAGAAGTTGCAGGCAAACGGGCAGCCGCGCGTCGTTTCGATCATCGCGACCGGCAGGTACTTTTTCCCGGCGAAGACGGCGCGGTTCGGCCTGACCTCGGCGAAGGGCCGAGTCTCCGGCTGGCGATAGACGGGCTGGAGCCGCCCACGCGCCGCGTCGGCGAGCACTTCGCTCCAGGCGCCTTCGGCCTCGCCGACCAAAAGGGCGTCGGCGTGCTGGCTGGCTTCCTCGGGCAGGAGCGTCGGGTGATGGCCGCCGAGGATGACGGGCACGCCCCGCCGCCGGAACTCCGCCGCAATCTGATACGCCCGCCGGGCGGTGAAGGTCTTGACCGAGACGCCCACGAGGTCACGCGGCGCGTCGTAGTCAATGGTTTCCAGCCGGTCGTCCAGCGCTTCGACTTCCACGTCGGGCGGGGTGAGGCCGGCGAGGGTAGCCAGTGTGAGGGGTTGCAGCACCCAGGCGCGCTTCTCGCTGAAGTCCGGCGTTTTGATCATCGCCGGTTCGATCAGGGTGACTTTCATGACTCGCCCTCCGGCCAGAGCTCACGCCTCAGCCGCTCGAAATACTCCCCCCAGCCGGTCGTATGCTGCAGCACGGCCGGTTTGACGTTGCCGAGTTTTTGGCCGCGACTTTGGCGCGCCCGAAGATAAGCCTCGGCCCCGCCGGCCGCGATCAGGCGCACGCGGCTCGCGGCGAGTTGGCCCAACTTACGGCAATAGGCGTAGTGAAAGTTCTGGCGCAGGCTGCGCTCCAAATCCGCTTGAAGCGCGTCCTCACCTATAGCTTGTGTGGGCGGCAGATCGAGATAGAGCGTGTAGCGAAAGCCGTCCGGCGCCTCGTCGGGCGCGAGCAGGGCAAAGGCAGGGGTGAGGCCGCGCGCGGCGAAAATCCGCTCCAGCGCCTGGGCGACGAATTGCTCGTTCAGTTTTTCGCCGAACCAGTCGGAGATGTGGTCGGCCTTGCCCACAAAGCGCAGACAGGGCGCTTGTTCGTAACAGCCGACGACTTCGACGACGTCGTGCAATTGGTAGCGGTATAACCCCCCGCCGGTCGTGACGACCACCGCATACCTCCGCCCCGGTTCCAGTTGATGCGCCAGCCGCGGCCAGCCCTCCGGTTCGTCGGTCGGGATAAATTCAAAGAAATGGGAAGTGACGGCGAGGACTGCGCCTTCCACGCCGAAGAGCGGGAAGGAGACAAAAGCCTCGGTCGCCAGCAGGCCCTTGCCTTGCAGGAGGACGTGCGGAAAGCCCTCCTCCGACAACCGCCGCGCATAAATGGCCGCCGGGCCGTCGGCCCAGCAGCTGAGGAGGGCCAGGCGCGGCCAGATGGCGCGATAGTCTGTGAGCGGCAGGGCGCGGAGGGCCTGCGCGCGGCGCGGGTCAGGGCGCAAGTGTCGCAACAGCGACGCGCGCAGCGGCTCGGCCAGCGGGCCGGGTGGTGTGAGCGTTCCGGAGGCAATGTCGGCGCAGAGGCCATCCCACCATTCCGGCAGGGGCGCCAGCAGAAGGCTCAGGTAGGTCGGGTTCCAAACCGAGATGAGCCGCAGGCCCGGCTGGCGCAGCAAAAACAACAGGGTAACGTAGCGAAAGGTGGCCGCATCGGCGAGGTATTTAACGGCATCCGGGACGGCGAGGGCGGCTTTGACGAGATAACGACCCAGCGGCCCCAGGTAGTCACTGTCTTCTTCAAAGCCGATAGGGATGCCCCCGCGCGTGGCGCGCGACCCTTCGGACAGGGGCGTGATGGACCAGTAGGCCGGGCCGTGTTTGAGCGACGGGAGGCGCGTATAGAGATCGTAGATCCACGGCGCGAGGCCGCGCTGAAATTCCGCCTTGAGCGCGGAGGTGTAGGGAATCATTTTCGAGGCCGCCGTCGAGCCGCTGGAAAGTTCGAACCGGCGCACAGGCTGCGCGGTGAGCACGCCAGGCTGCCCTTGCGCGAGGCGCTCGACGTAGTCGGTGTAGTCGTCGTAGGTGGTGAGCGGCGCGCGGCGTTGATAGTCTTTGACGGAAGCGAGGGAGGCGAAGCGGAAGCGGCGGCCATATTCGGCGTCACAGTTGGCCCGCAGATAAGCGCGGAGCAGGTGCGCCTGAGTTTGTTCGACCGCGCGAACCGCCTGCTGAAAGCGCCGCCATTCCGGGAAGCAGGCGGCGAGCCAGAGAGTGTTGCCCAGCGCCGCTTTCATCGCGCCATGCGCCGCCCGGCGGCGGTAAAGTTGTCGGGGTGCACGCGCGCCAGGCAGACCAGTTCGTCGCCCTGCGCGTGGCCGGGGTTGTGGGCGACGTAGAAGGCGATGTGCGGGTCTTGCAGCCGCTCGCCGGTCACTTCGGCCACGCCGGCCCGCAGCGGCGTGGCGCCCTCGGCGAAACGGACGATGCCCAGGTCGCAGTGATAGTCCGGGCCGAAACGCTCAGCGGCCAGATGGTCCAGCAGGGCCTGTATCTCGGGCGGGGTCGGCCGGTCGTAGCGCGGATAGAACTCGTTGTAGAAGACGATCAGGAAACGATAAGTCTTGTAGCCGGACGAGATCAATAGCCAGTACAGCGGCTGGGGCATGTGCGCCGACTTTTCCAGCACGGTTTTGATCCATCGGCGCGGCAGTTCGGGTGTGCCCCAACAGGCGGGGCGGATGATCGTGTCGCCGGAATACACGACGCTTATTCGCCGTCCGCACACGTCCGTTTCGTAGAGTGCGAGGGTCGAAAAGCCCTGAAGGCAGCCGGCTTCGGCGTCGCGGAGCAGGATGACCCAATCTTTAGTGCTCAGGTCGCGCTGGAAAATCTCCGGCGCTGCGCCGTCGAAGTGTTCCTGAAAGAGCAGGAACATTTCGCCGATGTCCGGCTCGGTCAGCTCGGCGCGCGCAACGGTGTGAGCGGTTAAGGCGCTGGTCATGGTTACACAACTTCTGGCTGAGCATGAGAGGTTAAAGCCGAAGCCCGCGGGAGTGCTTTCCAGTACTTGACCCACTCGATAAAGCAGCGGTCGGTGTCGGGGAGGAGGATCCCCAACTTGAACCGTAGTTGGCGCATGACGGCAATATCCGGCTTCAAAAAGGCGATCGTCAGCGCGTGTGAAATTTCGAGCAGGGCGCGCCGCAGGAAGCGGGGCAGCGCGCGCGCGCCGTGCGCCGACATGACATTCAAGATAAAGACGCGCGTCTTCTCGGCGGCGAGGGGCAGGACGTTGAACATGATGTAACTACTCGTCCGCGCATTGTAGGCCAGGATGAGATTCCCGCCCCAGCAGTGGGCGCGCAGTTCGACCGTTTTGATCCCCAAGCCGCGCAGGAGCCGGTCGTGGAAGTGGCTGCCCTCGACCCGCGCCTTGAAATGGATCGCCAGATGGTAAGGTGAAATGCTCGTCAGCTGCGCCGGTTCGAGCAGGACGCGGCGGTGCACGGTGGAGAAGTGCTGGCCGTCGAACGAATTGGAGGCGAGGACTTGGTAGGGCGTGTCGAAGTCCATGCTGTAGGCGCGACTGTAAAGAGCCGCGTCCTCATCTTGAAAGCGGGGAAACTCGAAGAGAGGTTCCCCGCCGAGGAAAACGTAGACGAGGCCGTAATGCTCCTCGCAGGTGAAGGCCGCCTGCCGCGCGCGGGCAGGGATCGCCGCATAGCCGGGGATGCGCTCGCACTGGCCGCCCTGGCTGTACTCCCAGTGGTGCAAAGGACATTGCACATGCTCGCCGACGACTTGCCCGCTGGCGAGGTCCGCGCCCATGTGCGCGCACTCGGCGTGGAGCGCCCCCACCCGGCCGGACTCGGTGCGAAACACGGCAAACGGTATCCCGAA
Organism: Anaerolineales bacterium; assembly: GCA_034435515.1. GTDB lineage: Bacteria > Chloroflexota > Anaerolineae > Anaerolineales > UBA6663 > DATDRS01. Next base: position 6,237 of record DAOTXG010000526.1, on the reverse strand, counting down.
TGCTTGCCGCGCGATCACCCGGCCTCGTTTCACTTCCGTTGACCGACAGAGTGGATACCACGACATCGGAAAAGAAGAAAACATCATAGAATGGCAATCTCCGGGCCGGGGACGCGCGCATCAACCTGGGAAACGGCCTCCCGCCCGTCCTCCCAGGCCACGAGATAGAGCTGGCTGGTGTAGGTGATATAGCGGTAAGTCCGCGTCACCACCGCCCGCAGCGGGTCGGCGCTGCTCAAGCCGATCAAAAAGTAGTCGTAACCGCATTCGGCAACGGCGTTATAAAAGGCCCGTAGGAGCGCGGCGAAGAGTTCGGGATCATCGTCGTCGCAGGCGAGGTGGCTGGCGTGGCAGTAAAGGAGAGAAGCGCCAGGGGGCGGGAGCACGGGAAGACCGCTGAGATTTGCCGCCAGGTTGATGGCCCAGCGCCACCGCGCGGTTGCGCCCGAATAGCCGCGCACCACCGTTTGTTTGAAGCCGCTCTGATCCCAGAGCGCCAGGCAGCCGACGACGCGCTCGCCGTCTAAGGCCAGAAAGAAATCTTCAGGCGCCAGGCCGGGCGTCTGGTCGGGACTGCAGAGCGTGTGAGTTGTCCAATGCGGGAAGAATTGCCGCCGGGCGCCGTTGCGCTGCAGGCAGTCCACGATGCCGTCAATATACCCGGCGTTCCCGCGTGCCAGGCGCAGGCCGCGCGGCAGCGGCAGAGGGGGTTTGCGCCGGGCGGGGGCAACGGCGTAAGTGTGCAAGCGGGCATACTCGTGCAGGCGCGGCATCCCCGGCAAACCGGACGACAGCAGACGCCGAGCGGGCCGGTTGTCGGCGATGACGCTCGTCAGGTAGAATGGCGCGCGGCCATCGGCGTGCAGCCGGCGACAAAACTCAAACCCCTGCGCGAGATGGCGCGCCAGCGAGAGTCCCCACGGACGTCTCAAGTTGGCGCGCAGATGACTCATGTAACCCACCGATTGCACTGCGCCGTTCAGGTACACGGGGCGCACCGAACGGCTCCCCATCCCGACGATCTCGCCCGTCTCGGCCTCGCGCCCGAGGACTGTCTGGTGAAAGGGGCCTTCCACGGCGGCGGCCTGGAAGTAACACGGTTCGCGCTCAAAGGTGAGGGAGATCGCGCCTGGCAGGGGGTTCTCGCGCAATAAACGGCGCAGTTCGGCGTCGTCGGCCTGCGCGGCGAGAGCAAAGTTAATGCGGGACATGACCGGCGTTCAGGGCCAAATGCAATTCATCCGCCAACGGCCAGGGGGCCGGCCGCTCGCGCGCCTTGAGCAGCGGGCCGCGCCAGGCTTCGTCGCCCAGCGGGTAGTCATCACGCTGGCGAACTTCGCGGCGAAATAAATAATTAATGCCGTAGAAGTGCTGCCACATCAGGCTCTGGGAGCGATTAACCGGGTCGAGGCCGCGTTTCCAGATGTTGCCCCAGGCGTAGAACTTCGACCGCGCTTCCACACACCCGCGTTGCAGGCGCTCCGGCGTCATATGCGTGGGCTGGAACGGGATTTTGTTATAGCGGTAGTTGTCGTCCAGCCACCAGCGCTCGTAAAGCAGGCGGCCTTCGGCCTCCCAGCGGCGATAGAGGGGCGTGCCGGGGAAGGGCGTGAGATGGTTAAACGAGGCAATGTAGAATCTGTGCCGGAGCGCGAAGTCCACCGTCTCGTCAAAGCTGTCTTCGGTGTCTTCGTCGTAGCCAAAGATGAAGGTGATATACAGGCGGAGGTTGTGGCGGCGCAGGTTGGCTAAGGCAGCCTCGAATCCACCTTGCATCAGGTTGAAGCCTTTGTTCATCTTCTTCAGGTTGGCCGGGTTCAACGACTCAAAACCGATCAGCACGCCCTGGCAGCCGCTGGCGGCGATTAACTCGAGAAACTCCTCGTCGTGGGCGGCGTTGATGCTGGCCTGGCTCACCCAGCGGATCTTCAGGGGAATGAGCGCGCGGAAAAATTCTTTGGCCTGCGCCATATTGGAAGTGATGTTGTCGTCTACGAAAAAGATGAGCGGCTTGTCGCGCATCCAGCCCAGCTCTTCGATGATCTCGTCCGCTGGCCGCCGGGTCTGGGAGTGATTGAAGACCGTCTGCACCGCGCAGAAATCGCACTTGAAATGGCAGCCGCGCCCGGCCTCCACCAGGCCAATGGGCAGGTAATTCTTGCCGGCGTAGATGGAGCGGTCGGGCCGCAGGTTGACGAGCAGCGGCCGCCCGGCGGAGCGGTAGTAGGGTTGCAGGCTGCCGCGCTCGGCGTCCCGCAAGACCTGCTCCCATAACGCCTCGGCCTCGCCGATCACTACGGCCTCCGCGTACTGCGAGACTTCTTCGGGGCAGAGCGTCGGGTGGAAGCCGCCCATCACCACCGGCACGCCGCGCCGCCGGTATTCGCTGGCGATCTGGTAGGCGCGTTTGGCCGTGTACGTCTCGACGCTCATGGCGACCAGATCGGCCGGCTCGTCGAAGGGGATGGCCTCCATGCGGTCGTCGTAAAACGCGATCTCCACCTCGCGCGGCGTCAGGCCGGCGATGACCGCCGGGGGCAGCGGCTCCATCTGCCAGGTGCGAATGTAGGGCTGGCCGACGCGTCGGCCAATGCAGGGGTGGATGAGGGTGAGCCGCATTTACTGCCTCGCCAGTTGCAGTTCGCCGTTTGGCGACGGGCCGCGCGGTTTCACGGGCTGCAGTTGCCCGGTGATCCAATCGCAGTTGTAGAAGTCGTGCAAGTGGTGAGCGTAGAACCGGTAGCCGAGGTTGGCGATCCACCACACCGGGACCTGGATGCGCGAGCCGAGGAAACGCCGGACCAGGGACTGCGCCGAATAGGCGTACTTCCACGCCTGCTCGTGTCCCGCGTACAACTCGGCGGCGCTCATCAGTTTGGGCTGGAAGACGACGTGTTGGGCGTCGTAGAGTTCCCAGTTCTTCGTGAGGAGGCGGCCCTCGCTTTCCAGCCGTTTGTAGAGGCCGGTGTTGGGGAAGGGGGTGACGATGGCGAAGCGCGGCAGGTCAATGCGCGCCTCCACGGCGAAGCGGGCTGTCTTCAGGAATATGTCCGGCGTGTCGTAGTCCATGCCGAAGGTGAAGCAGGCCATGAGCGTGATGCCGTGTTGGTGGAGCAATTCCACGAGCGCGCGGTATTCGTCCGGCGAGTTGAAGCCTTTCTTGGATTGCTTCAAGTTTTCGGGCGTGATGGACTCGAAGCCCATGAGCAGCCCGGTGCAGCCGCTCCGCGCCGCGAGTTCGAGCAGCGGCTTATCCCTACCCAAGAGCGTCGTCGAAAGCCCGAACCACTCCACACGGAGAGGGATAAGCGCCTCGAACAGCCGCGCGGCGTAGTTCTTGTCGGCGATGAGATTGAGATCAATGAAGATGATTTTGCGCGCCCAATGTTGGCGGATGTCGGCCACGACGTCCTCAACCGGCTTCTGGTAGGGTTTGAGGCCCCAGGCCGTGGGGACCACGCAGAAATCGCAACTATGAACGCACGCGCGCGTGGCCTCAAACACGTGCGTGGTGATGTACCGATGCTTTTTCACCATGTCCCGGCGCGGGAAAGGGCGATGGGCGAGGCTGAGGTCGGGGGCCTGATAATAACGCGGCTTCATCCGGCCGGCGGCAAAATCGCGCAGCAGTTCGGGCCAGGCGTCCTCGGCGTAGCCCACGACCAGCGCGTCGGCGTGGGGCTGGGCGTCGTCCGGGATCAGCGTCACGTGCGGGCCGCCCAGCACCACCGGGAGGCCGCGCGCCCGGAAACGGTCCGCCAGTTCGTACGTCCGGATCGCAGTTCCAGTAATCACCGTCATCCCGACCAGGTCGGCCTGGAGGCGGTCGGGGTCAATATCCTCGACGCCTTCGTCGAGAATTTGAATCTCGGCGTCGAGTTCGGGCGGGACGAGCGCGGCCAGCGTCGTGAGCGTGAGGGGCGCATAGCGCAGGTTCTTTTTGAAGATTCCGCCGCGATGCCGGTAGAGCGGGCCTTTGGGCGAGAGCAGGGCGATTTTCATAAGAGGGATTCCTCGTACGCTCTATCATGGAACAAAATTGCGCTGAATGCAAAGGGGTTTTCCCCCTGTTCCCCCACGGAATACATTCAGTTTGCCTCCCCTCTCCGCCAGGACTATACTTCACTCTACTCTAACTCCCTACTCTAACTCCCCACTCTCACGGCAAAGGAGGCCCGCCATGTTCATCCCGCTCTCTGTGCTCGAATTTCGTGACCGCGCCGAGATGTACTTCCGCGACAAAATCGGCGTCATTGACGGCGAAAAGCAGTTCACCTATGGCGAGTTCGCCCGGCGCACGCACCGCCTGGCGAACGCCCTGCGCAACCTCGGCCTCCAAAAAGGCGAGCGCGTCTCGTTCCTGACCTACAACACCCATCAGCTGCTCGAAGCCTATTACGGCGTGCTCGAAGCCGGGGCCATCCTCAACCCCATCAACATCCGCCTGACCCCGCAGGACATCGGCTACATCCTGAATCACTCCGGCACGCGGGCGGTGTTCTATCACAAGGACCTGGCCCCGCTGGTGCAGGGCGTCAAAGGCGCGCTGACCGAGACCAGGCACTTCGTCGTGATGGAGGGCGATCTCGACGGCCTGGCGACGCACGAGTACGAGGGCCTCCTGGCCTCCGGTTCCCCCGACTATACTCCGCCTGACTTCGACGAGAACGACGTCGCCGAGTTGTTCTACACCAGCGGCACGACCGGCAAACCGAAAGGCGTCGCGCTCACCCACCGCAACCTGCACCTGCACTGCCTGTACTCGGCGCTGGGCCTGGGCCTCTCAGACGACAACGTGATCCTGCACGTCGTCCCGCTCTTCCACGTCAACGGTTGGGGCACGCCGCACACGCTCACGATGGCGGGCGGCACGCACGTCATGCTGCGCAAGTTCGACCCGGCCGCGCTGTTGGGGCTGGTGCAAAAGCACCGCGTCACGCACCTGCTCGGCGTGCCGCTCATCTTCAACGCGCTCGTCAATTTCCCCGGCCTGAGTCAGTACGATCTGTCGAGCCTGCGCTTCCTCGTCTCCGGCGGCGCGCCGACCTCGCCCACGCTCATCAAGGCCATGCAGGAGAAGTTGGGCGGCAGCGCCCTCGCCATCGTCGGCTATGGGTTGAGCGAGACTTCGCCCGTGCTGACGCTCGCGAAGCCGCGCGCGCACCTCACGGCAGCTGAGCCGCCAGAGATGCAGCAGCAGCGCCAGGCTTTCACCGGCTGGGCCCTCCCCGGCGTCCATCTGCGCGTGGTGGACTCGAAAGGCAACGACGTGCGGCCTGACGGCCAGCAGATTGGCGAGATCGTCGCGCGCTCCAACGTGGTTATGGAGGGCTACTACAAAGACCCCGAGGCCACGCAGGCTGCCATCCGCGAGGGCTGGTTCTACACAGGCGACATGGCGACGCTGGACGAGCACGGCTACGTGCTCATCAAAGACCGCTCGAAGGACATCATCATCAGCGGCGGCGAGAACATCTCGTCGGTCGAGATCGAAAACGCGCTCTACGCGCACCCGGCCGTGTTCGAGTGCGCGGTGGTGGCCGCGCCGGACGAGAAATGGGGCGAAATCCCCGTGGCGCTCGTCGTGCTCAAGCCTGGCCAGTCGGCGGCCGCCGACGACCTGCTCGCCCACTGCCGCGAACACCTGGCCGGGTTCAAAATCCCCAAGCAGATCGAGTTCCGCGAGCAGCTCCCCAAAGGCGGCACGGGCAAGATTTTGAAAGCCGAGTTGAGAGAGCCGTTCTGGAAGGGGATGGAGAAAAGAGTACATTAAAGCGTGGACACGTAGGGCGTATTCCGTATTGCGTATTGCGTAGAGTTACGGAATACGCAACACGCAATACGCGCCTCTGCCATCCCGACTTCCCGTGCGCGATTGGCATCTGACGAATAACGACCCTATCACCCTGCGCCTGGCGGCGGACGTGCGCCTCACGCCCACGGACTACGCCGACGACCATATTTGGGAGTTGTCGTTGGCAGGCGGTGATCCCCCGGCGCTGGCGCTGCGCACGTCCTACGGGTTGCGCGCGCGCGATATGCGCCTCTTCCCCTCGTTTGTCGAAGGGGATAAGACGGCGACTGACCCCGCCGAATTCGCCTCGCCCCCCCTGGTGCGCGCGTTCTTCGTCAACTATCTGCGCCTGACGTTCGACCCGTTCCCCGGCCTGCCGGTCGCCGCCGAATACTGGTGCCCCGACTCACATTCCGTCGCCGGGCGCCTCACGCTCACTAACG
>DAOTXG010000525.1:0-22476 GCA_034435515.1 Anaerolineales bacterium | reverse complement strand
GCTCTGGGGGATGGCACCTATTACTGGCGTGTGCGCACCCGGCGCTACGGGGGGAGCAGCAACACCAACTCTGACATCTTGAGCGAATGGTCGCCGGCTAAGGTTTTCACCGTCACCCTGCCGTCGCCAGTCAACCTCGTCCACAGCCCGCCGGGCGTGGTGAGCCGCGCGCCCACGCTGTGCTGGGATCCGCTCGTCGCCTCGGACGGCGGAACGCCTGTCCTCGCCGCGTACAAATACCAGGTCGAGGTCAGCAAAGACCCGCTCTTCGCTTCTACTTTCGACACAGTGACTACGGAGCAGAGGTGCTGGACGCCCACCAAGGGATATGACGAGGGCGATTATTACTGGCGCGTCGCCATGGTTGACGGGGGGGGCAATATCGGCAAGCCTAGCGACTATGCACAATTCAAAAAGCAGTATCCTATCACGACTCTGGTCGGCCCCCCCAACGGCAATGCGCCAGCGGAGACGCCCACCTTCGTCTGGAGGCCGGTGAAGGGCGCGGCCAAGTATCGGCTTGAAGTCTCGCTGCTGGATACGTTTGCGTCGCTGTACGACTCGGCGACGACGAGCGGCGTGCGTTATACGCCGATTAAGACCTACGCGACCGGAAACAACAATACCTATTACTGGCGCGTGGCGATGGAGGACAAGGATGGCAAACGCGGCCCCTTTACCGGCGGGATCGTCATCCTGGATCCTTATCCGTACAAGCTCTACCTGCCGCTGATTACCCGCTGAGGCGCAGCCGATGAGCCTGAGCCGACATGCCCGCTGGGCGGCCTCGACCTTCTTCACCGCGTTCGCTTCGGCGATGTGGCTGCTGCTGGCGTACACGCGGCTGAGGGCGCCGTCGGCGATGTCGGTCCTGTTGGCGGCGCAGTCGCTCCTGGCGGCCGGGCGGCTGGTCTTTCGCCGGGCGGAGAAGGTGAACGCGCCATTCCACTGGAAAGTCGTGGCCTGGGGTTCGGCCTTGCTGCCGCTGACGTTGAGCGGCAGCCCTGCCGCTCCGGGTTGGCGCGAGCTGCCGGGCTTACTGCTGCAGATCGGCGGCCTGCTCTTTGCCCTGTGGGCGCTGTGGTCGCTGGGGCCGGCCTTTGGCATCGCGCCCGCCGACCGCGGGCTGGTGACGGCGGGGCCGTATCGCTGGGTGCGCCACCCGGCGTATGCCGGGGAGATGGTTTCGATACTCGGCTACGTGCTGGCTCACCCCTCGCCGTGGAACGGCGCGATGTGGCTGGCGCTGGCGGCGACGATCCTGCTCCGCGCGCGCTGGGAAGAGCGCGTCATCGAGGGCTACGCCCGCTACGCGCAGCAGGTGCGCTGGCGGCTGCTGCCGGGGGTGTGGTGAGGCCCGGCCAGACCCTAAGGGTCTTCGAGACCCTTAGGGTCTGAACCGGGAGGTTATTTTTCGACAGCCATTAAGGAGTGACAACGTGACCGACCTGAGCCGTTTTCAAATCTACGATCTCCTCAACCGGCCCGGCCCGTTGTGGCTGGCCAAGATTGACCTGAGCGGGGCCGTGCTCAGCCGCGCGCAGCTGGTCGCCGCAGATCTGATCGGCGCCAACCTGAACGAGGCCGACCTGCGCGGGGCCAACCTGAACGGGGCCAAACTGCGCGGGGCGCGGCTGCACCGGACGAACCTGATCGGGGCCAACCTCAGCTGGGCCGATTTGAGCTGGGCCGACCTGAGCGACGCCGACCTGACGCAGGCCGACCTGAGCGGCGCCATCCTGCGCGCGGTCAACCTGCGCGGGGCCAAGTTGATTGAGACCAACTTGCGCGGGGCCAATCTCACCGAGGTCAGCCTGGAAGGCGTCAACCTGCACGACGCCAACCTGAGCGGGGCCATCATGCCGGACGGGACGCGGCACGAGTAGCGCGGGCGGCGACCCGATCTCGGCGTACACCTTTCCGCTTGCCGATGACCTCGGGCGCCCACGGAATCAAGCGGAGTTGACGCCGTCTCTTCGAGCCAACCGGAGGCGTGAGCATGACGACTATGGAACTTACCATCGTCAAAATTGACAAACCGGAAACGATCAACTTCATCCTCGGGCAGACGCATTTCATCAAGAGCGTCGAGGACCTTCACGAGGCGCTGGTTACCGCCGTGCCGGGCGTCAGGTTCGGGCTGGCGTTCTGCGAGGCCTCCGGGAAATGCCTGGTGCGCTGGTCGGGCACCGACCCGGCGATGATCGAACTCGCCCAGAAGAACGCGCAGGCCATCGGGTGCGGGCACAGCTTCATCCTGTTCCTCGGCGAGGGGTTCTATCCCATCAACGTGCTGAACACGATCAAGATGACGCCGGAAGTCTGCCGCATCTTTTGCGCGACGGCCAACCCGGTGGAGGTGCTCGTCGCGCAGACAGCGCAGGGGCGCGGCATCGTCGGCGTGGTGGACGGCTTCGCGCCGAAAGGGGTGGAGGGCGACGAGGACATCGCCTGGCGCAAGAACTTCCTGCGGCAGATCGGGTACAAGGCATAAGTCAGCGCGGCCTCCTGCCGTGACCGGATGTATCTGCCTGGGACACGCTGCGCGTGCCACGCGCAGCGTGTCCTACGACTTGGGCTGAGTAGTGAGTCATTGCGTATTGCGTGTTCCGTATTCCGTCGCAAAAGGGCTGGCGCGCTTACTTTCGCCACGAATTACACAATAATTCGCGCCCATTCGCGTAATTCGCGGCGAAAACCTTGAAGACGGCCCGGCGAGTAGAGACGTTCCGGTGGAACGTCTCCGGGAGACGCCCCATCGGGGCGTCTCTACACAACGACTCTTCATCGCCCCCAGGGCCGGGCAGGGTCCTCCTCGCCTGCCCGGCCAGTTATTACCCCCGAGCGGTGGGTAGTTACGAAATAAATCAGGCGCGGGCCAGTGGCTCTGGCTCCCGCGCCTGGGGGCTGGCTCTGAAAAGCAAACGCGGAGGCCGACCGGCCTCCGCGCCTGTTTTCCCGTGAGGGCAGGGTGCTGACTTACCCTCTTCCCCCTCCAACCAGGCGCGCCAAGAGAAACCGTTGACCAAAGGGCAGACTGGTCAGGTCGGGTTTTGTCTGGGATGGCCGTGAATCTGGCAGTTGCTTAAGCGTGGCCGGGTAGCGCATAATGCACATACAATATGAGGAATTCGGGACGCTGTCAAGAGGGAATTTGAAAATGAACACGACGACCGCACACTCACAACCGCCGCAGACCGCCGCCGGGCACCGGGCGCGCCTGCGGAAGATGCTGGTCGAAGACGGGCAAATAGCCTGCGTGGACGAAGGGCCGCGCGACGGCCCGCCCGTCCTGCTCGTCCACGGCATCCCGACTTCGTCGTGGCTGTATCGCAGGATCATCCCCCTCCTGGTCGAGCGCGGCTTCCGCGTCATCACCCCCGACCTGCTCGGCTACGGCGCCAGCGACAAGCCCGCCGATTTGCGGGCTTACGCGATGGACCGGCAGGCCGGCCGCATCCTGCAACTGATGCAGGGGCTGGGCATCGAAAAGTGGACGCACGTCTGCCACGACCTGGGCGGGCCGTGGACGTGGGAGATCGCCGACCGCGAGCCGCAGCGCTTTGAGCGGCTGGTGGTCCTCAACACAACCGCCTACCGGGACGGCTATCGGCCGCCCTGGGAGATGCGCGTGATGGGGTCGCCGCTTGGCCCGGCGCTGATGAGCCTCATCCGCCAGCGCGCCATCGGGCCCCTGATGTTCAAAACCCTCTTTCGGCCCTTTGTCGCGCACCCCGAGCGGCTTGACGCCGCCGTTATCGAGGGCTACTGGCTGCCTGTGTCCGAGGGCCTCACTCGCGCCGTCCGACAGTTCACCACGACGTTCGAGTTCATGTTCGCGCAGTTTGAGCGATACGGCGCAGCGCTGCGGCGCTTAGACGTCCCGGCGATGATCATCTGGGGCAAGCAGGACCCTGTGTTGGATTATGTGCGAATGCCGGCGCAATTCGCGCGTGATCTGAAAGTCCCGCCGGAGCGCATTCACATCCTGGACGAGGCCAGCCACTTTTTGCAGGAAGATCAGCCGGAGGCGATTGCCCGGCTGGTGGGCGAGTTTGCGGCGGCGTGAAATACTACTTCCTGTGGCCTGCGACGGCGTCACGTCACGGGAACTGGCGGGGGAGGCTTGCAGCGTCTCTTTCAGAAACGTCAGCATCTCGTTCCACGCCTCGGCCGGCGGCCCGCCCTGGCGAATCTCCTCGACGCTGCGCACAAAGGCGTGCGGCTGGCCCTCGTAGATTGAGATTTTGTTCGGCACGCCGGCTTCGTTCAACGCCGCCTCAAACGCCTGCACCTGCGAGACCGGGATAGACTGATCCGCGCCGCCGAAGACGCCCAACACCGGGCCGGGGAGGGACTTGAGTTGGTTTGCGTCGGCCACGGGCGAGCCGTAGAAGACAACTGTCCCGGCCAATTGATCGTTGCGCAGGCTGTATCGCAAGGACATGCCGCCGCCAAAGCAGAAGCCCGTGACGGCGACCCGGTCGGCCTGCACGTCAGGCTGCGCGGCAAGCCACGCGAACACCGCGTCGAGATCATGGATGTACGTAGTAACGACTTTAGTCGTTAGAGGCGCGGAGACGACTAAAGTCGTCACTACGATGCTCAGGCAGACCTCAGCTGCCTCAACAGCGCGTTCACCCGCTGTTTCAGCCGGGCGGCGCGGACGGGCGGCCAGTCGGCGTTGAGGTCTTTCACTTGCTGCGACCAGCTCTCGCGGCGGGCGCGCGAGTATTCCAGCAGGCCCTGCGCGCCGTGCAGTTGGGGGGCCTTGCGCCGGGCCTGCTGCTCGGCCCACCCGTCCAGATAGTCGCCGAGGCGCTTGTGGAGAACGTGGGTGTCGTTCAACGCGCCGAGGCGGTCTTGCATCTTCACCAGGTCGGCGACGAGGGTCTGGGCCTCGTCCGGGAGGGCCGGGCCGAGGAACTCCAGCGCGTAACGCATCTGCTTGAGCGTCAGACGCAGCTGATGGTACGACTTGGGCTGGGAGTCGTCGAGGGCAGCCTGACGCCTGGCTACTTCGGCCAGGCAGTCGCGCAGCACGCCGGGCGCGCCGGCGCGCACCGGCTCGTCGGCGCGGAGGGGTGGGGCGCTGATGAAGTTTACGAGCGCGGCCTGGAGGTCGGCGGCCTCCGGCCCGCCGAGCCACTTCTTCACCTCCTGGAGCGCGCTCCGCCGCTCTTTCTCCCATGCCGTGACCAGCGGTTGCAATTCATTCGTGTTGACCCCGTCTTTAGCCTCCGTCTGATAGGCTTTCACGTCGGCCAGCAGGGCTTCCCAATCGCGGAGCGCGCCGAGGGCGCGCTCCGCCGCGCGTATCCGGTCGCGCAGGCGCTGTGTGGGCTTGCGCTTGAAACAGCCGCCGAACACTTCCAGGGCCTGCCGCCAGCGCCGGGCCGAGACGCGCACGGCTTTTACGGCGGGCGCGTCGCCCTCCATCGCGGCGGCTTCGTTGGCCTGCCAGCGCAGCAGGTGGATGGCCAACGCGCGCCGGGTCACCTCGCTCAGCGGCGTGTCGGGCGTGAGCGGGGTCGCGGTCAGTTGCCGGAGGTCTGGGGGAGGTTCCGGCGCGGGGGCGGTTTCGAGCGGCAGATGGAAGACCGAGCGCCACAGGTCGGCGCGTTTGCGGGCGCGCGCGCCGTCGCCTTTGGCCTCCGGCCCGGAAAGGCGCAGGGTGACGCTTTCGGGGGTGACGACGACGCCGTGCAGTTCGGTGGTCTGGGTGCGCGAGGCGTCGAGGCCGTCGGCGACGCGAAGCAGGGCGGCGAGGGCGAGGGTCTGACGGCTGCGCACCGGGGAGAGCGCGGCCAGGCGCGCGTCGTCCTCCAGCCGCACTTTCTTGCGATGCAGGCCGACCACGTCGGCGACGATTTGCTGTTGAGCCTGGGTGAAACCGGCCAGGTCGAGGCCGAGCAGCAATTCGCGGCCGACGAGGTGGCGCGCGGGCCGGTCGAGGACAGCGCCGAGATCGTGGAGCAGGGCGGCGGTTTCGAGCGCAGGGCGCAGCCTGGCGGGGAGGCGATGGAGGCTGTGGGCGCCGTCAAACAGCGTGAGGGCCAGGTCAGCCACCCGGCGCGCGTGAGGCCGGTCCACCTGGGTCAGGTCGCATAGGGCGAGGGGCGCGAGGGCCGGCCGTGGGAAATCCCCCAACCGGCGCGCGGCCCAACCCTGCAGGGCCGTCGTCACCTCGGCGAAGGGTACGCCGAGGGCTTCGGCGATGGCTTCAGGGCGCGCGCCGGAGGCGGCGAGGAGGACAATCCGCGCGCGCTGGGCGTCGGGCGCGGGGCTTTGGGAGGCGTGCCAGTTGAGCCAGAATTTTTCGGCGGGCGTAATCATCGCGGCGAGTGTAACACAGTTTGCTTGATAGGGAGAATGGTAGTATATGGGGGCGCAGATGTCTCAAGGCGATGCGCTGTTGACGCTGGTGATTGTCCTCGCGCTGGCGAACGCGTTTTTCGCCGGGTTTCACGGGGCGGCGGCGGTGGTGTCGACGGCGATTTCGTCGCGGGCGCTCAGGCCGCGGCAGGCGCTGGTGGGTTCGGCGTTGGCAGCCATGGCTGGGCCGTTGGCGCTGGGCACGGCGGTGGCGAACACGCTGGGAAAGCAGTTGATCGCGCCGGAAGCGCTCTCCGAGCGAGTGTTGTTGGCGGCGATGTCGGCGGCGCTGGCGTGGATTTTGTTCACGTGGCAGGCAGGGATTCCATGTTCGGCGTCGCAGGCGCTGGTGGGCGGGTTGTTAGGCGCGGCGACGATGGCGGCGGGGCCGGACATGATTCAGCGCGGCGGGCTGCTGAAAACTTTATGGGGATTGTTCCTTTCGCCGCCGTTGGGGTTATTAGCCGGGTGGCTGATGATGCGCCTGGTGTTGGCGCTCGCGCAGAATGCGACGCCGCGCGTGAGTTACTATTTCAAGCAGGGGCAGGCGCTGACGTCGTTTGGGCTGGCGCTGGTCGTGGGGTCAAACGACGCGCAGAAGTTGATGGGAATGATTGCGCTGGCGTTGTTATTGAACGGGCGGTCGTCTGATTTTCACGTGCCGTTGTGGGTCACGCTGGCGTGCGGGGGCGCATTTGCGGGGGGGATGCTGTCGGGCGGCTACCGGCTGATGCGCACGCTGGGGCTGCGCATTTTCAAGATCAGGCCGGTGCACGGGTTTAGCGCGCAATCGGCGGCGGCGCTGGTGGTGTGCGGCGCGAGCCTGCTGGGCCTGCCGGTGAGCAGCACGCAGGTGATCAGCACGGCGATTTTCGGCGTGGGTTCGGCGGAACGGCTCTCACGCGTGCGCTGGCAGGTGGCGGGCGAGTTGATGACCGCCTGGGTCTTGACGATTCCGATGACGGCGTTTTTGGCCGGATTCGGCTGGTGGCTGACGCGAGGATGGCGATGAGGTGGTGGCACCGGTTCTTGCGGCGCAAACGCAAGCAAGACAGTTTTCTGCAATTGATTTGCAAACAGGCCGGCTACGCGCAGCGTGGGTTGGAAGGGCTGTTGGCTTACATGAAGGAGCCGAGCGAGGCCCGCGCGGTGGAGGTGAAAACGGCGGAGAAGGACGCCGACGAGACCCGCCGGATTTTGATTGACGAGCTCAATCGCTCGTTCGTCACGCCGATTGACCGCGAGGACTTGTTCGCGCTTTCGCGAGCCATTGACGACGTGCTGGATTACGCCGACACGACGGTGGACGAGATGGTGACGCTGGGCGTCCAGCCCAATCCCTATCTGCTGCGGATGGTCTCGCTCCTGCGCGACGCGGCGGAGGAGATTAACCGGGGCGTGCAGCAGCTCGAGGCGCGGCCGCATCTGGCGAACGAGCACGCCGTGCGGGCGAAGGCCCTGGAGAACCAGGTGGAGGCGGTGTACCGCGAGGCGATTGCGGCGCTCTTCAACGGCCCGCGCGACGTGGAGCACGTCGTCGAGATGTTGAAACTGCGCGAGATTTACCGCCACCTGTCCAACGCCGCCGACCGGGGCGACGAGGCCGCCAACATTATCGGCGATATCGTGGTGAAGCAAATGTAAATTGACAGTGCGCCGAATAATGCTACACTAGAGCGAAATCCGTTTCGGTTGACGCCGACACCTGACAGGTGTGCGCACACCTGTCAGGTGTCGGCGGTGTAAAACACGCCGACAAGGAGGTGAAGCCCAACTGGTAAGCCAAATGTCCCTATTTCCACACGAGGCTCAAGTGACTGTAATTACATCATAAGGAGAAGAACATGAGTCGCAACCTTCACAAGATTGCCGCGTTGATTGCGCTGGCGGCCCTGACGCTGACCGCCTGCGGCGGCGCGGGGGGCGGCGTCGGGCAAGATTTTAGCAAAGTCACCTCCGCCGCCGCGGGGGGCGGGATGGACGCCCTCGTCGCCGCAGCCAAAGCCGAGGGCACGGTGACGACCATCGCCCTGCCGCACGATTGGTGCAACTACGGCGAAGTGATCGAGGGCTTCAAGGCGAAGTATGGCCTCCAGGTCAACGAACTCGATCCGAACGCCGGCTCGGGCGATGAGATTGAGGCGATCAAGGCGAACAAAGAGAGCAAAGGCCCGCAGGCGCCGGACGTGATTGACGTCGGTCTGTCGTTTGGCCCCTCGTCCAAGGCGGAGGGGTTGATTGCGTCTTATAAGGTCTCCACCTGGGACACGATCCCCGCCGACGCGAAGGATGCCGAGGGTTACTGGTACGGCGACTACTATGGCGTTCTGGCCCTGCAGGTGAACGCCGATGTCGTCCCTAACATCCCGCAGGATTGGTCTGACCTGCTTAAGGAAGAATACAAGGGACAGGTCTCCCTGGCCGGCGACCCGCGAACTTCCAACCAGGCTATCCTGTCCGTGTACGCGGCGGCCCTGGCGAACGGCGGCTCGCTGGACAACGCCCAGCCTGGTCTGGAGTTCTGGGCCAAGATCAACAGCCTGGGCAATTTTGTCCCGGTCATCGCCGACGCCGGCACCTTCGCCCGGGGCGAGACGCCGATCATCATTCAGTGGGACTACCTGGCGCTGGGCAATCGCGATTCGCTGGCTGGCAATCCGCCGGTCGAGGTGGTGATCCCGAAGACCGCCCGGCTCGCGGGGATTTACGTGCAGGCCGTCAGCGCCTACGCGCCGCACCCGGCGGCGGCCCGGCTGTGGATGGAATGGTTGTACTCGGACGAGGGCCAGCTGCTCTGGATGAAGGGTTACTGCCATCCCATCCGCGAGGCCGATCTGCGGGCGCGCGGGATGATCCCGGCGGACCTGTCGGCCAAAATCCCGGACGTGAGCGGCGCCGTGTTCCCCTCGCTCGACCAGCAGAACACGGCTAAGAAGCTGATCACCGAAGGCTGGAACACCGTCGTCGGCGTGGACGTGCAGAAGGCCCCGTAACTATCCCGCCGTAGATCGCCGCGAGCGAGACCTTGCCCGACGGCGAGGTCTCGCTCCCTCGGCCGACAGGGCTTTTCCATTTTCCCTTGACAGAAAAACGCCCAATGTGGCGTGGGAGCGGATTGTATCCGCGATAGGCCGCTGGACTTGCCATAAGGATCGCGGTTACAAACCGCTCCCACGACTTTGGAAAAGCCCTGCCTCGACCGACGAGAGGCCTTGACAACGATTAGTCCCGCGTGAGGCGAATCCCTCATGTCAGAAACTGTTGACTTCACCCCTTCCAGTTCAATGGCCGTCCCCAGCCGCGCCGGTCTGCGCCGTAGATCGTGGGCCTGGGTGGGCGTGCTGCCGTTCTTCATCTTTGTCATTGCTTTTCTCCTGCTGCCGTCAATGGCTATCTTCGTCGGCAGTTTTCAGAACTCTCAAGGCCAGTTTACGCTGGACAATCTTGCCGGACTGCTCCGACCCAACATCCGGCAGGCCTACACGCTCAGCATCCAGGTCAGCGCGGCGACCGCGCTGGGCGGCGGTCTGTTTGGCTTTCTGCTCGCCTATGCGGTGACCGTGGGCGGCCTGCCCCAGCCCGTTCGCTCCGCGCTCATCACCTTCTCCGGTGTGGCCTCCAACTTCGCCGGCGTTCCGCTGGCGTTTGCCTTCATCTCTACGCTTGGCCGGACGGGCTTTATCACGGCCCTGTTCAAAGCCCTCTTCAACCTGAATATTTATGATCTGGGGTTCAACTTATATAGTTTTCTCGGGCTGAGCCTCACGTACATGTATTTCCAGTTCCCACTCATGGTGCTGATCATGGCGCCGTCGTTAGACGGCCTCAAACGCGAGTGGCGCGAAGCCTCCGAGAACCTGGGGGCGACTTCGCTGCAATACTGGCGTTATGTTGCCCTGCCCATCCTCCTGCCCTCCCTGCTGGGCACGATGATCCTCCTGTTCGGCAACGCCTTCGGCGCTTACGCCACGGCCTTTGCCCTGACCGGCGGCCTGCTCAATCTGGTGACAATCTTGATCGGCGCCCAGATGCGCGGCGACGTCTTGCACGACCCGAACCTGGGCTACGCCCTGGCGCTAGGGATGGTGGTCATTATGGCGATTTCGATTGCCGGTTACACCTGGCTCCAGCGCCAGACGGAAAGGTGGCTGCGATGAGACGCTTCGCATTCTGGAGTTGGCTGTGGTTTGCGCTGGGGGTGCTGTATTTCCTCTTGCCGCTGTACGGCACATTGGATTTTTCACTCAGGATGCAGCGAGGCACGCTCAGTCTGCTCGCCTACCAGAAAGCGCTTTCCGACCCCCAGTTCATCCGCTCATTCACTTTCTCAGTCCAGATGGCTTTGCTGACTATCGTCGTCGGCCTGCTGCTGATCGTGCCGACGGCTTACTGGGTCCATCTGCGGCTGCCGGGACTCCGCCCGGTCGTTGAATTCCTGACGCTGCTGCCATTTGTGATCCCGGCCGTTGTGCTCGTCTTCGGCCTGATCCGGACCTACGGGCGTCCGCTCACCATCCTGTCGGTGACGATCATGCCGCCGCTTACTAACACTGGCCTCGGCAGCAACGCGCTGTTGGTCGCCGGCTACGTGGTCCTAGCCATGCCATACTTGTATCGCGCGGTGGATAATGGCCTGCGCGCCATGGATGTGCGCACGCTGACCGAGGCGGCGCAGAGCCTGGGCGCCGGCTGGCCCACTATCCTGACGCGCGTGATCTTCCCTAACCTGCGTACGGCGCTGTTGAGCGGGGCCTTGCTCACGTTCGCCATCGTCGTCGGCGAGCTCACTATCGCCAATTTCCTGGCGCGCCCGGCCTTTGCCTCCTACCTGGCGCTGCTGAGCAATAGTCGGGCCTATGAGCCGGCGGCGTTGTCCATTGTCAGCTTCGCCTTAACCTGGATGGCGATGGGCGTCATCCAGTTCGTGACGCGCGGCACGCAAGCGCAAGTGGCGGGCGCGCACTAGCCGATCGCCTGTCGCTCATGGCGCATCGCCGCTCAGACTCACTCAACGCGCTGTACCACACAACCGGCGATAGGTGATAGGCGATACGCCATATGCGAGGACAACATGGCTTTTCTGGATCTGGTCAACATACGCAAAGAATTCGGCAGCAATCAAGCTCCGGCCGTAGATGACTTCAACTTACAAGTCACGCGCGGGGAGTTTGTGTCCTTCCTGGGGCCGAGCGGGTGCGGCAAGACGACCACGCTCCGCATGATCGCCGGGTTTGAAACCCCGACCTCCGGCGCGATCCGGCTCGACGGCGTTGACATCACCTACAAAGCGCCCAACCAGCGCAACGTGGGGATGGTGTTCCAGGCGTATGCGCTGTTCCCCAACATGACCGTGGCCGAGAACATCGGCTTCGGGATGAAGATCAAGAAACAACCCGCCGAAAAAATCCGCCAGCGGGTGGGGGAATTGCTCGACTTGATCCACCTGCCGGACAAAGGGGGGAATTACCCCTACCAACTCTCTGGCGGCCAACAGCAGCGGGTGGCGCTGGCCCGCGCGCTGGCCATCGAGCCGCAGGTGCTTCTGCTCGACGAGCCGCTCTCCGCCCTGGACGCCAAAATCCGCGACGAGCTGCGCTCTGAAATCCGGCGCATCCAGATGCAGTTGGGCATCACCACGATTTATGTCACCCACGACCAGCAGGAGGCCATGGCCCTCTCCGACCGGGTAGTGGTGATGAGCCGGGGCGTGATCGAGCAGATCGGCGCGCCGTTTGAAATTTACAATTACCCGCAGACGATGTTCGTCGCCTCGTTTGTCGGCACGCTCAATCAACTCCGCTGCCAGGTCGTGGAATCCGCCAGCGGGCGGCTGTCTTATGATGGGCAGTCTATTAAGACTGGCGGGGCGATTCAGCAACCCAACGGCGCGGCGGTGACGCTTATGTTACGGCCCGAGGAGCTGCGCTTTGGGCCCGAGGGCGGCGAGAATCAGTTGAAGGGGCGCGTGGAGGTGGTGAATTTCCTCGGCTCAACCGTCCGGGTGACGGTCAAAGTGGGCCAGGCGACCCTGACGCTCGACGTGTTCAACGAACGCAAACTGGAACTGCCAAAGGTTGGGGAAACTTACACCGTGTCGTTCCCGCCCCACGCCTGCTGGGTGATGGCGGAGCCGGCGGCCCGGAACTAGCCTGTTTAAGGCACAGGCCCGCGTCCGCGCGGCCAACCGGGAACTGAGGGAACTAGGGGAACTGGGGGAAACTCAGGCCAGCGTCCTCGCGGGCCGTCCGCGCCCCAAAGGGGTGCTTCGCGAGGGACGCGGACGGGGAGCAGCCAAGAGGTGGGTAATCACCGCAGCAGTGGCGAGTTTCTATTTTATGAAAAGAGGATATAATCTGTGGGCACTCACCTGACGGGAGGATGCCTATGGATCAATATCTCGATAAATTTCTGGCAATGCTGGCTTCTCAAAAGGGCTATTCCGAGAACACGATTGCCGCCTATCGTAACGACATCTCTCAATTCTCCAAGTTTGTCCGCAATCAGCACGGGTTGGCGGCTGGTTCCGCGGAAGTGCCTCCCGATGTGGTCGAGGCTTATGTAGACAACTTGCAGAATGGGCCGGAGGCGTATGCGACGTCGACCGTGGCTCGCAAAATCGCCGCCGTCAAGTCCTTTTTCCATTACCTCAACGAGCAAAAGATTATCACCGCCGACCCGGTGGCGCGGTTCAACTCCCCCAGGGTTAAGAAAGCGGTCCCCAAGACGCTGTCGAGCACGGAGATTGAGAAACTGCTGGCCGCCCCGGAACGGGTTGGCGGCTCGAAGGGCTTGCGCGACAAGGCCCTCCTGGAATTGCTAGGTTCGACCGGCATGCGCGTCACAGAGATCGTCAACCTGCGCCTCGACGACGTGGATTGGGAGCGTCGCAGCGTGATCTGCCGGGGAAAGGGGGAGCGCCAACGCCAGATTCCGCTGGGGGCGGCAGCCGTGGCGTTGCGCGAGTACCTGGAGAAAGCCCGCCCCGCACTGGTCAGGTCTGGTTCCTCTGCCACACTTTTTCTCAACCATCGCGGTCAAAAACTCACACGCCAGGGCGTCTGGCTGATCATTAAGGAGGCCGCCGACATCGCGGGGATTGACAGCGATGTGACACCCCACACCCTGCGGCATTCCTTTGCCAAATATCTGGTGAGCCAGGGGGAGGACCTGCGCAAGGTGCAGGAGTTGCTCGGCCACGCCAACCTTTCGACGACGCAGGTCTACAAGCAGGTCGGCGTTTCCAGGGAGGAGGCCAGCCGATGACCGAGTTTTTCACCCGTGCGCAGCTGGAGGAGGCCGCGCAGGCCATTCGCTCGCAGACCAGACACGCGCCGACGGTAGGGCTGGTGTTGGGGTCTGGCTTCGGCTCGCTGGCCGAGGCCGTCGAACAGGCCGATTTCATCCCGGCGGCGGGCATCCCGCACTGGCCGCCCTCGACCGTCGAGGGACACGCCGGGCGGCTGGTCGTCGGCCGGCTGGAGGGCCAGACGGTGCTCGTCCAACAGGGACGGGCGCATTACTACGAAGGCTACAGCATGCACCAAGTCACGCTCCCCGTGCGGGTGATGCAGTTGCTGGGGATCCAGACGCTGATCGTCACCAACGCCGCCGGGGCGATCAACCCGGACTTCCGCCCCGGCGATTTGATGCTTATCGCCGACCACATCAACTTCATGGGCATGGCCGGCGTTTCGCCGCTGCGCGGCCCGCATGACGACTCCCTCGGCCCGCGCTTCCCAGACATGAGCCAGGCCTACGACCGTGAGCTGCGCGCGCTGGCCTCGCGGGTCGCCGAGGCAGAGGGTGTGCCGCTGCATCAGGGCGTGTACATCTGCCTGGGCGGCCCGTCCTTTGAGACGCCCGCCGACCTGCGTTTCCTGCGGGCCGTGGGCGCCGACGCGGTCGGGATGTCCACGGTGGCGGAGGTGACCGTCGCCCGACACGGCGGCCTGCGTGTTCTCGGTCTGTCGGGCATCAGCAACAAGGCCAACCTGGACGGCAGCACCATTACGACGCACGCCGAGGTGCTGGAGGCCGGCCGGGTGATTGCGCCCAGGCTGGTGACGATCCTGCGCGGCGTGCTGCGCCGTCTCGCCTCGTGAATGACCGACGCGGTTTTTCTGATCGCCCGTTATCAGACCTGGATCTACTCTCTCCTGGGCCTGATTGTGCTGTTTTACCTGAGCCGGCTGTGGCAGGCCCACCGGATTTTGGGGCAGACGCCGTTCGGCCTGGAGAAAGAAGCAGCGCTCAACCGGCGCAATACGGCGGGGATCATGCTGGGCGTGCTGGCGTTTCTTATGTTCAGCGTCTGGTTCGTCCGCGATTATGTCGTTCCCACCCTGGCAGCCCTCCCGACCCCCGATCCGGCTTTTCAACCCACGCCATTTCCCTCACCCACCCCCATCTCCGCTGAGACCGGCCCGCTCGTCGTGGACTCCAGCGGCTGCGACAATCCGCATGCCACGCTGAGTGACCCTCGACCTGAGACGCGCATCTCCGGATCGTATGAAGTGCGCGGCACAGCCAATATCGCCAACTTTGCGTTCTACAAGTTTGAAATCAGCGGCCGTTCGACTAACGGCGTGTGGGTGCCGCTCTACGTGGGCAACAAGCCGGTCGTCGGCGGGCCGCTGGGCATCTTTGACGCCAGCGCCCACCCCGCCGGGCGGTACGCTTTCCGGCTGGTGGTGATGGACAACGCGGGCCAATCGCCGCCGCCCTGCGTGGTGCCGGTGACGCTGGTGGCCATCGGCGGCCCGGCGATGGCCGAGGATACGCCGGCGCCTTAATTTTTCGCACCGATATACAATTACAGTATGGCTCAAGTCACCGTTCGCCCGGCGCTCAACGCCGACCTCCCCCATCTCGTCGCCCTCGATCACGGCTACAGCACTGAGTACGTCTGGCAGATGGACGCGCGTGAAGAAGGCGGCCAGCACACCCTCACCTTCCGCACCGTCCGCCTGCCGCGCCCGATGCGCGTGACCTTTTCGCGCGATTCCCAGCGGCTCGCGGCGGAGTGGAACCGACGGGTGTGCTTTCTGGTCGCCGAGGACGAGGGGCATCTCAAGGGCTACCTCAACCTGACGCTGGCGCCGGCCCCGGAGACCGGCTGGGTGGCGGATTTCTGCGTCGAGCGGCGCTTTCGCCGGAGCGGGATCGGCAGCGTGCTGCTGGCCGCGGCTGGCCAGTGGGCGCGGCAGAATAAGCTCAAGCGCCTCATCCTCGAACTGCAATCTAAGAATTACCCGGCCATCTGCTTCGCGCAGAAACTAGGCTTCACCTTCTGCGGGTATAACGACCGCTATTATTCGAACCAGGACGTGGCCTTGTTCTTTGGCATGGCGTTGAAGTAGCCGATAATGTTGCTCCTCAACGGCCTCGCGGCGCTCAACCAGATCCTTGCCTCCGGGATCGTCATCACGGCCTTCTCGCTCCTCCTGTACGCGCTGACCTTCAACCTGCGTGAGCGGACGGCGCGCGCCTTCGCCTCCCTGCTGGCGTTCGTCACCATCGTCTATTTTTGCGACGTGGTGGTGAGTACGCTGACCGCGCTGGAGCAGGCCGAGGCCTGGCTGCGCCTGCAGTGGGTCGGCATCGCCTTTGTCCCGGTGGCCTATCTGCATTTCTCCGATGCGCTGCTGGCGACGACCGGCCGCCCATCGCGCGGCCGGCGGCGGCTGGCCATTCGCATCCTCTACGTCACGGGGATCGTCTTCCTGGTCGCCGCGACCTTCACCGATATCCTCGTCTACGACGGCGTCGTCGAACAGAATGCGGCGCACCTCCGGGCCGGGCCGCTGTTTGCGGTCTTCCTGGCCTACTTTGCCGGCAGTTTGGCCTGGGCCGGGTGGAATTTCCTTCGCGCCTATCGCCGCTGCCAGACGACCACCACCCGCCGCCGCATGATTTACCTGATGGCCTCGTCCACTGCGCCCGCCATCGGCGCGTTCCCGTTTCTGCTGGTTGCGGGCAGCACGGCCTCGCTTCACCCACTCCTCTTCTGGCTGTTGACCCTCGCCGCCAACTTCGCCGTCGCGGCGCTGCTGATCGTCATGGCCTACACCGTCGCCTATTTCGGCGTGGCCTTGCCTGACCGCGTGATCAAAGCGCGTTTCTTCCAGTGGCTGTTGCGCGGGCCGGTCGTCGTCTCCACCGTGCTCACGGTCTACGTCGTCGTCAACCGCTACGGCCCGCGCCTGCTCTTCTACGACTCGCGCGCGCTGCCGTTCTTCGTCGTCGCCGTCCTGCTGCTCGCGCAGTTCTTCATCACGCTGGTGCGCCTGCCGATTGAGCGCGCTTTGTTCTACGGCGCCGACCGGTCTGAGGTGCGCCGCCTGCAAATGCTCGAGGAACGCTTGCTGACCTCGGGCGACCTGCGACAGTTTCTCGAGTCGACCCTCGCCGGGTTGTGCGATGTCCTGCGGGTGCCTTCGGCCTTCATCGCCGCGCTGAGCCAGGAGGGCAAGGTGGACTACGAGGTGAGTGTGGGCGCGGACACGCCCATGCATACCGAGGCCGAGCCGCCGCCCTTCGCGTCCTTGCGCCCCACGCCAGTGGGCCGGGCGCAGCCCAACGGCGGCCAGGCCCCGCCAGCGCCGCTGGCGGGTGAACTGTTCGAATGGGGCGATTATTGGATTCTCCCGCTCAAGAGCCAATCGTCCGGCGAGGCGCTCGGGCTGCTGGGCGTGAAAGCGCGCGCTGAGGCCAGGCCATTCACCGCCGACGAAGCCGCCGCCGTCAATCTGGTCGCGCTGCGCGCGGCCGCGGCACTCGAAGACCGCCGCCTGCAGCGCGACGTGTTCCAGGCCCTCGACCGCCTGCTCCCGCAGATCGAAGCCATCCAGCGGTTGCGCGCCTCGTCCACCTTCTCCGGCGCCGACCAGATTATCGCCAGCCCCGATCTGGCGCAGTTCGTCAAGGACGCGCTCAACCACTACTGGGGCGGCCCTAAGCTCACGAACAGCCCGCTGCTGCGTTTGCGGATCGTGGATCAGGCGCTGCGCGAGCACGACCACAATCCGGCCAACGCGCTCCGCGCCGTGCTGCAGCAGGCGATTGAGCGCCTGAAGCCGGAAGGCCAGCGCAAGTTCACGGGTGAGTGGCTGCTCTACAACATCCTCGAAATGAAATTCTTGCAGGGCCGCCGCGTGCGCGAGATCGCCGGGCGGCTGGCCGTGAGCGAAGCCGACCTGTATCGCAAACAGCGCGTCGCGCTCGAAGAAGTCGCGCGCGCCATTTCGCAAATGGAACGTGAAGCCACGGAACGGGAAAAGTGACAGGGGATAGGGGACGGGTGACCGGGTGTGTTCCTCAGGTCACCGGCTGCTTGTCACCTGCCCCCTGCCGCTGTGTGCACGCAAACGTTGCCAGGCGACCGTGTTCTGCCGCAGTTGCACTGCGGCCAGACCGCTGTCAGCAGTGCAACGGCTGACAAACTTTGCGCGCACACCTGCCGCTTGCCCCCGTTTGCATTCCAGCGCATTTTGAGTATGCTACTCCCCCAAAAGTACTATCGGATAGAGAGGGTTGCAGCATGACACAGGATTGGCAGACAGACGCAGGCGGACTACCTCCCTTAGACGAAGGCTGGTGGACAGCCGTTTTGCAAGAAGAAGCCCAATGGCAGGGGAATGGGCGCGCGCCCAGACCTGGCCGGGGGAAAGACCCCACGCCGGCCGCCCCGGTGGACTCGGCGGGTGACTGGGAAGCAGCCCGCCAATTGTACGAATCCGATGAGCCGGTGGAGCTGGATGTGATCGGCTGCAATCGGGGCGGCCTGATTGTGGGGTTGAGTTCGCTGCGAGGTTTTGTCCCGGCCTCGCACCTGGTGGATTTCCCCACCCAGCTCTCCGAAGAAGAGCGCCGGACGGCCCTGGCGCGCAAAGTGGGGCAGCGCCTGCGCCTGAAGGTGATCGAGTACGATCCGGCCAAAGGGCGCGTGGTTTTCTCCGAGCGCGCGGCGCAGGCCGGCCCCGGCTCGCGCAAACACGTCCTGGAGCGGCTCAACCCCGGCGACGTCGTCCAGGGCGTGGTGACGAACGTGTGCGATTTTGGCGCGTTTGTCGACCTGGGCGGCCTGGAGGGGTTGATCCACGTCTCCGAGGTTTCGTGGAACCGCGTCGCCCATCCGCGCGAGGTGCTCAATTACAATCAGGACGTGGAGGTCTCGGTGATCTCGGTGGACCGCGCGCAGGCGCGGGTGGCGCTCAGCCTCAAGCGGCTGCGCCCCGATCCGTGGGCCACCGTCGAGCAGCGCTACCAGGTCGGGCAGATCGTCGAGGGCGTGGTGACGAACGTGGTCAACTTCGGCGCGTTCGTCTGCCTGGAGGATGGCCTGGAGGGTCTCATCCACGTTTCTGAACTGGCCGAGGGCAACTTCCTGCATCCACGCAACATCGTGCGCGAGGGCGAGCGGGTGCGCGCGCGCATCGTGAGCATTGACGGCGCGGGCCGCCGGTTGGGCCTCAGCCGGCGGCGCGTCGAGGACGACCGGCTGCCGCCTGGAACGCTTTGAGTTAGAGCGTACTGCCGGCGGGCTTACGGAGGGCGTTGAAACGGCCGGTGGGGCGTATTCCGTATTGCGTATTCCGTATTGCGTATTCCGTAATGGCCGGAGTGCGGGAGAGACGGTGTGGAGGCGGGCCGAGGCCACCCCCTCGGCTCGCCGTGTTTACAAACTAATACTCCGTTCATCTGATTAAGATGGGCCCTGCTCCCGCCGGATTTGTAATCCGGCGGCGGATTGCAAATCCGCCGCGAGCGGAGGAGTATGGATACCATGGATATTGTAAACGTAGACGGCCAAACGTTGAATGAAATCTGTCGGGCGCTGAAATACCGCCGGGCCGAGGATGGATTCTCTTATCGCACGCATCATGCTGGTCGAAACGACCCCGCGGACCCATCAACCTGGAGCCTGCCCGTTTACCATGGGTCTAAGTGGAACACAATCTCTAGCCTCACCCGCTACCTGCGAGTATTTCCGCGCTATCGCGCTGTGTTGCTTCAATTCGATATTAACCCTGATAGCCTGCTGGCGGAGGCTGACGAGGCGACCGATTAACCGACTGTCAACCAATTAGTAACGAATAAACGAACGCTCTTGATTGATTTCAAGGAGCTCTGTCAACGAATTTAAAGCCGCTTCGCGTAAACGAATTTCCCGCGCGTGCGTGCTCATTCGTTTATTCGTTGACCATTCGTTGACAGAATACCTCCTTGAAACCCATTAAGAGCGGAATTACAATGTCAGTGTAACTGACAAAGCGAATTACTCGGTGAAGAAGGTGGACTCGGACTATTTCGGTGATGGGTAGGAAACGCAGACACAAGCACGATAGGAAATTCGAGAAGCGCCCGCCTTCTCCCCGCCCCTTCGCGCGGGGTGAAACCCCGCCGCCGCGCCCGCCGGCCGAGGATAGCCGCGCCGGGACGGGCGGCAAGGAACTGCCCCGGCCCGACCCGCTCTTTGCCGCCGTGTGGCTGCTGGGCCAGCGCCTGAAGAAATACGGCGACGACGTCCTGGCCTGGCTGCTCCTGGCTGGCGCGCTCATCACGGCGCTGGGCCTGCTCGGGCTGTCGTCGGGCGCGCTCCTCAACCTGTGGACGAGCCTCCTGCGGACGTGGTTCGGGTGGGGCGCGTTCGTCGTCCCGCTCACCCTCGGCTGGATCAGCGGGGCTATCCTCTTGCATAACTTCGGCTGGACGGTGCGCGTCAAGTGGGCGCGCGTCGTCGCCGCCGAGGGCGCGGCTTTTGCCCTGCTGGGCCTGCTCAACATCTTCAACGGCGGCAGTGTGGCGCTGGCCGTCGGGGGACGGGGCGGGGGGCTAATTGGGTGGGGCCTCGGCCTGATTGTCACGCGCCTCCTGCCCGCGCCCGCCGACGCTTTTGTGTTCGGCGCGCTGTTTCTGGCCTGCCTCGTCTTGGCGCTGGGCATTACGGGCCGCCGGTTGACCCGCCTGCGCGCGTGGCTGCAGTTCTCGGCCGGCGAAGCAACCCCGACTGATTCGCGGCCGCGCGAAAACGAGGGGACGCCCTCTCCAGCCTCGGCCCCCGTGACCACGCGGGATTTGCAGCGGCAGCCGGAGCGGAAACCCAAGCCCCGGTTGTCCAGTGACGAGCGCCTGCGCGTCCCAGTCGAAACCGCCGCGGCAGAGAGAACTAAACCCAAGAAGCGCGACAAACGCCTGCCGGCGCTCGACCTGCTCGAGGACAGCGACCTGCGCCGCCCGGCCCAGCGCGAGATAGACGAGACTGCCTCGATCATCGTCAAGACGCTCAAAGAATTCGGCGTGCCGGTCATTGTCGTGGGCGCGAAAGTCGGGCCGAGCGTGACGCAGTATCAGGTCGAGCCGGGGTTCGTGGAGAAGCCCGGCCCAGACGGCGTGAGCAAGTCGTGGAAGGTGCGCGTCTCGCAAATCTCCGCGCTCGCCGACGACCTGGCGCTCGCGCTCTCGGCTAACACGCTGCGGATTGAAGCGCC
The DNA here is from genome assembly GCA_034435515.1 of Anaerolineales bacterium. Lineage (GTDB taxonomy): Bacteria > Chloroflexota > Anaerolineae > Anaerolineales > UBA6663 > DATDRS01. The sequence goes on along the minus strand of DAOTXG010000525.1, from coordinate 1,612 downwards.
CGTGCCCGGCCAGAGTTACGTCGGCGTGGAAGTCCCGCATCGCCGCACTTCGCTCGTGAGCCTGCGCCCGGTGATGGAGTCCGACGCCTTCCAGCGCATCAACTCGCCCCTGGGGATTGCCCTCGGGCGCGATGTCTCCGGCGCGGCGGTGGCGGCGGACCTGGGCATCATGCCGCACCTGCTTATCGCGGGCGCCACCGGCTCCGGCAAGAGCGTGTGCATCACCGCCCTCGTCGCCTGCCTGGCCTGCCACAACACGCCCGACGACCTGCGGATGGTGTTGATTGATCCGAAGATGGTGGAACTGGTGCGCTTCAACGGCCTGCCGCACCTCTACGGCAAGGTGGAGACCGAACTCGACCGCATTATCGGCGTGCTGCGCTGGGTGGTGAAGGAGATGGACCGGCGCTACAAGCTGTTCGAGGCGTTTGCCGCGCGCAACCTCGACGCGTACAACCAGAGGACGGCGAAGAAGAAGGACGCCGAGCGCCTGCCGCGCATCGTGGTGATCGTGGACGAGCTGGCCGACCTGATGATGCAGGCTCCGGACGAAACCGAGCGCACGCTCGTGCGGCTGGCGCAGATGGCGCGGGCGACGGGCATCCACCTGGTCGTCGCCACCCAGCGCCCGAGCACCGACATCGTCACCGGGTTGATCAAGGCCAACTTCCCGGCGCGCATTTCGTTCGCCGTCGCCTCGAGCATTGACTCGCGCGTCATCCTCGACACGCCCGGCGCAGAGACCCTGTTGGGGCGGGGCGACATGCTCTTCCTCGCGCCGGAGGTGGGCACGCCGGTTCGTCTGCAGGGCTGCTTCGTCGCCGACAAGGAAGTGGATCGCATTGTGAACTACTGGCGCGACCAGGCGTCGGACGACGAGCCGGAGGAGGATGTCGTCACGACGACGCTGGCCGAGGGCGAGGAGCAGGTCAGGCTCAAACCCGGCCAGGCGCCGTGGGACATCATGCTGGCGCGCGAGGCGGTCGTGGACGACAAGGATCAGCAGATCGAGCAGGCCATCGCCATCATCAAGAAGTACGGCACAGCCAGCGCCTCGCTCCTCCAGCGCAAGATGCGCATCGGCTATCCGCGCGCCGCGCGGCTGATGGACGAGCTCCGGGAGATGGGCATCGTCGGGCGCGAGCAGGCCGGCGGCAAGACGCGCGAAGTCTTCATCCAGGAGGACGACGACCCGATTGGGGAGAGGGCGGCCAGGATATTGGATGAGGAGGAATAAATTCTTTTTGGGATTTGGTCTATTGGGATTTGGGATTTGACTCTTCCCCTTCTCTTCGCCTTCTCCTTCGTCGTCGGTTTCGGCGCGGTGGTGACGCCGGGACCGGTTTCGGCGGCGATTGTGACCGAAAGCGCGCGGCGCGGCTTTATCGTCGGGCCGCTGGTGTGCACCGGCCATTGCTTTCTGGAATTCATCATGGTTGCGCTGCTGGCGCTGGGACTGAGCGCGGGCCTCAACACGCCGCTGGTGCTCACCACTGTCGCCCTGCTCGGCGGCGCGCTGTTGCTGTGGATGGGCGGGAGCATGGTCTGGGGCGCGCTCACGGGCCGAATTGCTCTGCCCAAACCCGGCGCGGACGTGAAATGGCTGGGTAAC
>DAOTXG010000524.1:0-2153 GCA_034435515.1 Anaerolineales bacterium | reverse complement strand
CACGACTGGAATTTTCGACAAGGCCATATCGCTTTAGCCAGGTTCTTGACCAACCCAGGCGATATTCAAGTTCGGTCATGCCGCCCTTTTCGGGATCATGCAAGATTTCAAGTTGCTCATCAGTGAGGCCAGCAATTTCAGCAACTTTGCTTGTGGTTTCTTCAACCGTGCCCGAGCCGCCCAGACTTTTGAGAGCCTGAATAAGCGGGTTCATCAGTGCATCGTAAGTTGGAATGTTGACCTTTGTCATGGTGCTGACTCTGTAGGAGTTTCCATGAGCCTGTGCTATCGGAAGCGGCTAACGCGATCGAGGATTAATGTGGCGCGGAGCCGCCACATAATCCAAAGCGGGGTTGATTGTAGTCTGGATCGGCCCTTTCGGCTAATGTCCCTGGGATGCCCTATAGAGGGTTGGACCAGTGAATGACTGACCCCGTTTTGGGGGTCTCGTTCAACCATGGAGTACGCACAGACCAGTCTCAAAGCGGGGTCAGTCAGTGACTGACCCCGCTGGTCAGTGGCAGTTCTGTCCTGAGCATAAAATGGAATGCCCCATCCCATTTTTTAGCTCAGGAGAGAATCCCATGACCGACCCGTCGAGTCTAACACAACTACCACTGTTTCCGGCGTCCCTCCTCCCGCCCCAAACGCCGCAAAATGCGCCGAAATTGCACCGCTACTGGCTTGAGCCGCAAGGCTTGCCGTCGTGGGCGAGTACCTGCCCGACGCTCCGACGCTACCTCGACTTGCTGGGGCCGCTCCATTGGGAGGCTTTCCCGGAACGCAACTTACAGCGCAATTGGGGTCACACGACCATTCCTTATACCGCTGTGGCGGCCGCGGAACTGATCAAGCTCGAAGAAGGGGCGAAGTCCACCCGGCAGCTCTATCGCTTCTTGCTGGAGCATCCCGCTCTCATATGGCTGCTGGATTTTCCACTGGTCCCGGCACCCAACCACCCGCTGGGTTTCAATCCCCGCCGCAGTCTGCCGACGCCGCGGCATTTCAATCGGCTACTGCGCACCCTCCCTAATCCGGCCCTCCAGTTCTTGCTGACCGAGAGCGTGCATCTCATCCTCAGCGAACTCCGGACGTGGGGTCTGGAGTCCCTCGAGTGCGTTTCGCTCGACACCAAGCATATTCTGGCCTGGGTCAAAGAGAACAATCCCAAAGCCTACGTCACCGACCGCTTCAACAAACAGAAGCAACCGCGCGGCGATCCGGACTGTAAACTCGGCTGCAAGCGACGCCACAACCAGACCACCCCCCGCGCCAATCCCAAGGCGGCCCAATCCCTCACGGTCGGTGAATACTACTGGGGCTATGCCTCGGGCCTTGTGGTCAGCAAAATTCCGGTCTGGGGCGAATTTGTGCTGGCCGAACTCACGCAGACTTTTGACCAAGGTGACACCACCTATTTCTTTCCTCTGATGGCTCAGGTCGAGCACCGCTTAGGTTACCGCCCCCGCATCGGGACCTTCGATGCCGCCTTCGACGCCTGGTATGTCTATGCCTATTTTCACGACGAAAATGACCCCGCCCGCTTTGCCGCCATCCCCTTCTCCGAGAAAGGCGGTTACAAGGCGAACGGACGGCAGTTCACGCCCGCCGGGTTGCCTCTGTGTGCCGCCGGCTTGGCCATGCCGTTGCAATTCACCTATACCGACCGCACGACTTGTATCGTCGAGCACGAACGCGGTAAGTATGTTTGCCCCTTGCGCTTTCCCACCCAGACGGCCCGCGCCTGTCCGATTCGTCATCCGAATTGGAAGAAGGGCGGCTGCACGGCCATGATGCCCACCAGCATCGGCGCGCGGCTGCGTTACACGCTCGACCGCGACAGTGAGGCGTACAAAGCCGCTTATCGCCAACGCACCGCGCTGGAGCGCATCAATGCGCAAGCCGTGGCCCTGGGCATCGAGCGACCCCACCTGCGGAATGGCCCAGCTATTGCCAACCAGAATACGCTCATCTACGTGCTCATCAATCTCCGTTTCTGGCAACGCTTGCGCCAGCGCCAACTCGACCGGCATTAACGCCGTCTCACTTCCTCGGCCCTCACTCCCAAGCGGGGTCAGTAAAATGACTGACCCCGCTTTTTTGTCCTAAACCCTTCCCCCTCAGCGGGGTCAGTCCTGACTGGTCCTTCCCTC
>DAOTXG010000523.1:0-13316 GCA_034435515.1 Anaerolineales bacterium | reverse complement strand
GCAACGATCGCTTCCCGGCGGGGGTTGGTCTCCGTCGCGGTCTCGTTGACCCAGACTTGCACGTGCCCGGCCATCGCCACTTCCGATAGCTCGAACGTGCCGCTGTATACGCCAGCGCTCTCGGTGAGCGTGATGACCGCGCTGCCATAGCCATATTCGGGGAACAGGCGCGCCTGCAAGACCAGCCCGCCGGGCAGCGACTGCACCTGGATGTTCAACGTGTCGGTGTCGACCGGGTTCATCTGGATGACCGGCGTCCACGTCACGACCTGTTTCAGCTGAATCTGGTCGTCGCCCAGTTCCAGCGTCTCGCAGCCGAACTGCGCTACGGGCCGGTCAAACACGCACAACCGGTCGCCGGGCTTTGCGCCGCGCGCGATCAACCGGTTCTGCCCGCCGAAGGGCGCGCCCTGGTCAATAATGTATTGGTCGTTCTGCATCAGGTACGCCCGCGCTTCGTTCGAGCTCACGCCGCCGCCGACGTAGTTCAGATAAAACGTCGGGTCGTCGAGCGTGTCGGTCGGAGTGAGCGGGTTGTTAACGGCAATCGTCGTCAGGTTGAACGGCATCAGGCCCGGCCCAATGTTCGTGATGGCCGGCGTGACGAACGCTGGATACCACAGGGCCATCGTCTCCCATTCGTTGCGCCCCAGCGTCTTTTCGGACAGCGTCTCTTTGCAGTTCGCCTGCCAGTAAGCCTCGTCGGCGATGAACTCGGTCGCGCTGGGGTCGTTGTACACGTCCCCCATGGCGCTGCCCTTGCAGGTCGCCACCGGGATCAACTGGCCGTCCGCGTCCAGCCCCAGGTAGGTGTCGTCGTGGTAAAAGAGGTAGTGCCCCAACTCGTGCGCCGCGATAAGCGCCCAGTCGTCGCCAATGCTGGCGCCCGGTGTGCCATAGCGGTTCCACGTCGAACCCATGGTCACCTGCCCGGGCGCGTATTCAATCGTGTCCGTCACCGAGTTGTGTTGCGGGTCCACCGTCGGCGTGACGACGAGGCCGCCCTGCGCCGCAAAGGGCCGCAGTTTGTTCGTGGCCCGCACGGCGACGTGCAGGTACGCCCAGCCATCGCCGTTCTGATAGACGTTCACCTGCCCCAATGCCGCCTGCCCGTTGGTGAAGTCATAGAGGTATTCCGAAGCCCGCTGCAGGTTGAACTTGAGCTGGTCCAGATAGGTCGCATCGTTGTGCGCATCCCACTCCAGCCCCACGTCGAGGTTGAACAGATAGAGCGGCCGGCTGGCGGCCACTGTCAGCGTCTGGACGCCTGAGGCCAGCACGGTCGTGGCCGTCACGCCGACGGTGTTGGCGGGGCCGCTGGTGTAATACAGTGTATAAGCGCCCGTGCTCGACACAGGATACACGGCGAAGAGCTGATCCCCCGTGTTGATCTGCCCGCGCCCCTGCAAGTAGCCCTGCCCATCCGTCTGGAACGGCCGGCCGGTGCTGTCCGCGATGAGCGCCCCGCCTACCGACTGGCCCGCCGGCAGCCGGTAGACCACCGCATTCGAGATCGGCTGTGTCCCGCTGATGACGCGCACTTGCGTCCCGCGCACCCGGAAGGGAAATGTTTGCGACGCGTAACTGCCGTAGAGGTATGGGCCAGCGACGCCGTTGCGCGAGTTATTGATCGCTGGGACGGCCTCGAGGCGAAAGACGACATTATCGCTCTGCCCAAAGAACCCACTCGCCGACGGATCCCAGTTATACACGTAGGGCTTGCCCTGCACGCGCAGGCTCCAGGCTCTCAGTGTGCCTATATTTCCCAAAACGGTATCCTGAACCCATAACCACCAGGTGCCGTTGGCATTCAAGCCATCAACACCGGATAAACTCCAGTTAGGCCGATAGCGACCCGCGAAAGGGGCCGCGCCCAAGGTAATCGGCGTCGGCGCTTCGTCGTCAAAAGTTGTGTTCACGAAATTGTCGCCACTGCCGCCAACACTGTTGAACAGGTAGACAAAAGTTCCATCCGGTGCCTGCAACCACGCTGCCAAATTAGAATCGAAGGTGTGTGAAATGGTTAGTGACACGTCAAGGTCGGTAATCTTGGTAACAGGACTGTTGGTCACAGTGATGGGGATGAGCACCCAAGACCCAGTGTCTGGAATAGTAATTGGCGTGGTGTAGCTATAGATGAGTTGAGTGGGGAGGTTCGTGGTCAATGTTCCACTGGCGCCTACGGCCGGCGCCCAGTTTCCACCACCGTCGGGGGAATAGAAAGCCTGAATGGATTTGACTGCGTCACCCTGAGCGTCGTAGAGTGTGTAAGAAATGGGGATGACCGCCTCGGAAGAAATGCGTGGGAGCGAGTAGAAATCCGCGCTGGAGCCCGGGCGAGAGACCTGCACAATGGGGATGGCGCCCGCTTTGGTCCCACCGTCAAGGCTGTTGAGGTAAAGACGCTGGGTCCCGCCCTCGGAGGCCACCAGGAGGTCAAGGTCGCCGTCGTTGTCCACATCGCCCCAGGCGACGTCGGCCGCAGTGGTGACCTCGGACGAGTTCCACGCTGCTTTGGTTGTGAGCACGCCCCCCTCATTGCGATATACACGGCTGGCGCGACCGGTGCCGCGCACGGAGGCAGCCAGGTCGAGGTCGCCATCGCCATCCATGTCGCCCCAGGCAATGCCAGAGATCACATCGGCCTCGACGGTGGACCAGGTGGCCGTCATCACCAGCTGGCCGCCCTCGTTGAGATACAGGCGGCTGCTGTTGCCGTAGTTGCCAGCAGCCAGGTCGAGGTCGCCGTCGCCGTCCACATCGCCCCAGGCGACAGCGTTGGTCGAATCGGCCTCAGCCGAGGTCCAGGCGGCGGTTGCGCTGAGCACGCCGCCGTTGTTGAGATACAGCCGGTTAACCTGTCCGCTCCCAGCGCTGCCGTTTCCGACAGCCAGGTCCAGATCGCCGTCGTTGTCCATGTCGCCCCAGGCCACACTGTTGGTCAAACCGGTCTCCGTGGAGGTAAAGACCGGCGCAAGGGAGAGCGCACCCCCAGTGTTGGCGTAGATTAGTGTCTTACCGTTGAAGTTGCCTACGGTCAGGTCTAGGTCGCCGTCGTTGTCGTAGTCGCCCCAGGCGACACTTTGGGTGTTGTATTTGGCTGTGGGTGTCCAGACGGAGGTGGCGCCGAGCACGCCGCCGTTGTTGAGGTACAGCCGATTATACTGAGTGAAGGAACCGTCCTGACCGCTGCCCACGGCCAGATCGAGGTCGCCGTCGTCGTCTACATCGCCCCAGGCGAGGCCGTAAGTGTGCGTGACGGTGGGCGTCCAGGCGACGAGCGAGAGCGCGCCGCCGTCGTTGGCGTACAACCGGGGAGATTGCTTCCACAGGCCAACCGCCAGGTCGAGGTCGCCGTCGCCGTCTACGTCACCCCAGGCGGCGGCCTCCGCCGTGAAAGAGGGTGCGCTGGCCCAGGCGTTGATGGTCCCCAGGACATTGACATTGTTGCTGTACAGGCGGATGGGCGAACGTCCGAAGAGCAGGTCGAGATCGCCGTCGCCGTCGTAGTCCCCCCAGGCCACGCTCTCCCGCGGCTCCAACTCGTCGGATTGCCAGGCCTGGGTGAATTGTGGCCGGTCCGCCACAGATGTGTCGTTCTGGTACACCCGTTGGGGGTCAGCGCCCTGACCGTTGGCCACGACCAGGTCGAGGTCACTGTCGCCGTCGTAATCGCCCCAGACTATGCCCTTGGTAGAATTGCTTTCGGTGAACGTGTAAGCCGGCGTGTTTCGCAAACTGGTCCCAACGTTTGTGTAGACGTACGTGGAAAAGTTGTAGTTCCCGACGGCCAGGTCGAGGTCGCCATCCCTATCCACGTCCCCCCAGGCCAGGGCGTACGTGTCGTCGTTCAAGCCGGTTGACCAGCCGCTGTCTGCGAAAACGCCGCTTGTGTTGCGGTAGACGCGGTTTGGTTGCCCATTATTCGCCACGGCCAGGTCGAGGTCGCCGTCGCCGTCGTAGTCGCCCCAGGTGACGGCGCGGGTGGTCTCGGTGACCGGGGAAGTCCAGGTCAGAGTCATCACCGTGGCCCCGCCAACATTCTGGTAAATGAGGACAGGTGAACTCGCCAGGGCCAGGTCGAGATCGCCGTCGCCGTCGTAGTCTCCCCAGGCGAGGCCGCTGACGACAGCCGTCTGGGCTGACGTCCAGGCTGCCGTGGTGGACAGGCTGCCGTTGGTATTGGAGAAGATGCGGGTGTTAAGGCCGAACGAGCCCGCGGCCAGGTCCAGATCGCCATCGCCGTCATAGTCGCCCCAAGCCACGCGCCCCACGTTGCTCGGCCCCCACGCCTGCAGGGTAAAGGCGGGCACGCCGCTCAGGATGCCGTCGTTGCGGAACAGGTAGGCGCGGCTGGAAGAACCTGAGGCGAAGTCCAGGTCGCCGTCGCCGTCGTAGTCGCCCCAGGCTACATCAAAGACATTGGCATCACCGGATGAGAGCCAGACGGGAGTGAACGGGTCACTGCTAGTGGCAGCAAGGGCAGGCGTCGGCCTCAAGGCGCGGAACAACAAGACCACGCTGGCCCCTGCCAGCAACAAGGACAAAACAAGCGCAAGCCCACGCCGAGCAAAATCGCGATAGGAATGTACAATGGGTGTCAACATGACACTCTCCTTAGTGGCGGTCAGAACGCCTTTGGCACGTGCTATTGATCGGGCGGCAGTCCCAAAGGGATGCTGCGCGATTGCACTGCCGCCGCCCTGCAGTGCAACTGCGGGGCGAACAAAAAGCGCAGTCTATACCCGCGTGGAGTATATCTCTCGGTCAGGCCTCACGAACATGGGCTGTCTATAGATCATGATTTGGCCCCCTTTCCGTAACTTTATTCCCCTAACTCGCCAGCGTTTATCCCAAACTGGTACTACCCCCAACAATTTTATGTCACAGGGAATGCCTTTCGTCCCGCATACACCGCGCGCCCGCCGAGCTCCTCCTCGATGCGCAGGAGCTGGTTGTATTTTTCCACCCGGTCGCTGCGGGCCGGCGCGCCAGTCTTGATCTGCCCGGTGTTCAGGCCCACGGCCAGATCAGCGATGAAGGTGTCGCCGGTCTCGCCGCTGCGGTGCGAAGTGACGACCGTCCAGCCGGCGCGGTGGGCCAGGTTGATCGCGTCAATCGTCTCCGTCACCGAGCCGATCTGGTTGAGCTTGACAAGGATGGAATTGCCGACGCCGGACTCGATGCCCCGCTGGAGGCGGGTGACGTTGGTGACGAACAAATCATCGCCCACCAGCTGCGTGTTGTGGCCGAGGCGCTCGGTGAGCTTCTTCCAACCGTCCCAGTCGTCTTCGGCCAGGCCGTCTTCAATCGACAGCAACGGATAGTTTGCGCGCCAGTTGGCCCACAGGTCCCCCATCTCGGCGGACGTGAACGCTTGATTTGGGCCGAGGTGGTAGCGCTGATCGTCTTTGTACAACTCGCTCATCGCCGGGTCGAGGGCAAGGGCAATGTCGTCGCCCGGCCGATAGCCCGCTTTCTCGATAGCGGCGACGAGCAGCTTCATCACATCCTCGAGCACGGTGATGGCCGGGGCAAAGCCGCCTTCGTCGCCCACGCCCGTGTTCAGTCCCTTTTCCTTGAGCAGGCCCTTGAGCGCGTAGTAAGTCTCTACACCCCAGCGCAGCGCCTCGCGGAACGACGGCGCGCCGACGGGCGCGATCATGAACTCCTGCATCGGCACGGTCGTCCAGTTCGTGTGCGCGCCGCCGTTGAGGACGTTCAGCAGCGGCACGGGCAGAACGCAGGCGTGGACGCCGCCCAGGTAGCGGTAGAGCGGCAGACCGTACGCCGCCGCCGCCGCACGCGCCGCCGCCATCGAAACGGCGAGGATGGCGTTGGCGCCGAACTGGCTCTTGTTTGGCGTGCCGTCGAGGTCGAGCATCAGTTTGTCGAGCGCGGCCTGATCAGCGGCATCTTTGCCGACGAGCGCCGGGGCGAGGCGTTCGCGGATGTTGGCGACCGCCCGCTGCGTCCCTTTGCCCTGATAGCGCTTTTTATCGCCGTCGCGCAATTCGAGCGCCTCGTGCGCCCCGGTAGACGCGCCCGAAGGGACGGCGGCGCGACCGGTCTCCCCGCTGGCAAGCGCGACTTCGGCCTCGACCGTCGGGTTGCCACGCGAATCGAGAATCTCGCGCGCGCGGATGGAATTGATGGTTGTGTTTGACATGGTGCTCCTTGTAGAAGTAAGGGAACTGGGGGAACTGAGGGAACTTGGGGAACTGTGGGAACTGATAGACGATTTCGCCGATCACTCTTCTGTGCGCCCGACTGTGAGGGTCCGCAGCTGGCCCAGTGCGTTTTCGGCGCGGTGGGCCTCTTCGAGCGAGGGCGGCGCTGCTGCGTAGCGGGCCACCTCGTAAGCCTGGGTCAGGGTAGCAATGGCCTCTGCGCCCGGCGGCGCAGCCTGGCTCAACGTGGCGGCGTAAGTCTGCGGCGTCAGACCGGGAGCGCGGGGCCGGCCGAGACTCGCCGCCCATTCTAACATGGACTGATAGGCCCGGCGCACGATCAGGCGCGGGTCGTCCGGCGGGCCGCTCAAAGTAAGGTACGGCGGCAGGGGCGGGGCCGACGGCGCGGGCCGGCGGCGCGCCAGGAGGCTTCTTAACTGGTTCAACAGTAATTCACGGGAAAGGATGCTCTCGCGCGTCTCGTCAATCTCCTGATCGGACAGCCGCAGGAAACGACGCAGGGCGGCGACGAAGAGCAGCCCGAAGAACAGGACGACCAGGACGACGACCAGCCCGTGGCTGGTGGCCTGGAAGACCGGCGATTGAAGGAGGGCCTGGAGCGCCTCTTCTACCTGTTGGTTCACAGGCAGGGGTTGGGGCAGCAGGGGAAACTGGATGGCCTCGAGCAGCCGCCGGGCGATCCATTCGACGAGCGCGAAGAGCGGCACGGCGATCCAGACCAGCACCAGGACGATTGCGGTCAGCAGGACTTCCATGCCGGGGGCGAGGAAGTTAATCACCGGGCTGAGGAGAGGGCGCAGACGAGCCAGACTTTCGGGGGTGGCCAGGCCGGCGAGCAGCAACCCACCGCCGAGGATCGCCCCAATCACTCCGGCGACGGTCGCGAGCCAGTGGCGGTTGAAGGCCAGCCCGGTCTCGGACTGCTGGCGGCGGGCGCGCTCGAAACTGCCCAGCGCCAACGCCCCCAGCCCGGCGGTGAAAAAGATCAAGATGGCCGTCGTGGTTTCGGCGACGGCGAGCAGCGGCGTGAAGCGGTTGAATCCCAGAATGATAGCCAGAGCGACGATGCCGCTGTAAAACGACTTTTCCAGGTCGTCGTAGGGAATCCGGCTGCGGCCAATCGTGATGCCCCGCAGCCAGAGGTAGAGCACGGCAATCAGTTGGATGAACTCCGGCGCGATGAAGTTGCCCCAGTCCAGGAGGCGCCCGACGAATTGGAAGGGGAAGCGCCAGCCGAAGGTCAGCCATAAGGCGAGGGCCATGGTGACGGCGCCGGCGTTGAGGACGAGGCGGCGCGCGCGCGGCCCGGGGTCCCACGGAAAGCGGAGAGCCGACCGAGGCGGGGCGGCCTCGCGGCTCAACGCCAGGCGGGTGACGAACACGCCGGTCAGGATCACGAGCAGGATCACCCACGGCGAGAGGATAGGCGCGGGCCGCTCGGCCTGCCCCAGGCGGACAGCCCAGCGCAGCCACAACGTCAGCCAGGCCGTCGTCAGCACCGCCATTGTGCAGGGGAGGACGAGGAGCTCAATCCAACTGATACGCTTCACGTTTACATTTCCGTCCAGTTCTTCGTCACAAAATACGCCAGCAATTCGGGCGGCAGGGCAAGCGCGCCCTGCGACCCTGGCGGCTGGCCGACGAGGATGAGCGCGGTCGGATGGCCGGCGGCGCGCAGATCGAGCAGTTCGGCAAGAACGGCCTCGTTCGTCACGGCCGACACCGCGACCACGGTAGCGCCGTAAGGCAGTTGGGCGGCCTCAATCTCCAACAGGGTTTCGAAGGGAAGGAAGGTGAAAGGCGTCAACTGCGCCAGCGTCTCGAGGATGCGCGTGGCCTGCGCGGTGTGGCGCGAGGCGGGCAGGCGCACGCGCCGCTCGGCCTCTTTGACCCCGCCGTTGGTGAACAACCCCACGGGATGCCGCGCCTCCAGCCCCGCATAGGCCAGCGAGGCGGCGACGACGATGGCCGTCTCGAAGTAATCGGCGATGATGCCCTCGTGCGCGCGCGCCATCGTCTGGCTGTTCAGGAAGATGACGAGTTCCTGGCGGGCGCTGGGGTCAAAGACCTTGGTTTGCAGCGCGTTGCGCCGGGCGGTGGCTTTCCAGTGAATGTGGCGGATGCTGTCGCCCGGCTGATAATCGCGCGCCCCGGCCAGGCGCAGGGGGTCGGCGAGGATGCGCCGCAGGGCGCCGAATTCGCCCAACGGCCGCGCCGGGCGCAGGCCCAGTTCTTCCAGCGGCGCGAGTTTGGGGTAGACGAGCAGTCGCTGGCGATAATCCAGGTCGAGATACCGCGTGCGGAAGCCGAAGATGTCGCCGGACGAGATTTGCACCGGCCCGAAGTCGAACGCGCCCCGATGCTCCGCCCGCAGCCGGTAGTGGCGGCGGACGAGTTCGTACCAGCGCACGCTGAGCAGGTTGTTGAGCAGGCGGCGGTTGTGGTCGCTGGCCCGGTCCAGTTGCGTGCGCTGGAGCGTGACTTCGGCGGGGAACTCGTCGGCGGCTTTGAGCCAGGCGAGCGGCAGGGGCTTGGCGTTGACGATCTCGATCCACAAGTCGGTCTCTTCGCCGCAGAACAGCCGCCCGGCCCCGAGGCGGCGCGCGTAACTCACGCCTGCCAGGCAATAGCGCCCCCACAGCGCCGAGGCCCCGGCGACGAGCAGCACCAGCGCGCCCAGCAAATACAATAAAGGATGGCGAAAGAACAGGCTGAGCAGGAGCAGAAAAACGATGAGGAGGCGACCCAGGCGGCCGGTCATGATTCAGTAAGTAGTAAACAGTAATTAGTCAGATGTCTGCCTGATGTTGACTGTCCTCCGACCAACTCTCTTCGACAGGTACGGGCACTCTCGCCGCCAACTCGCGCAGGATGTCGGCGACGGCTTTGCCGCGCACGCGCGATTGGCCGGAGGGGATGAGGCGATGGGCGAGTACGGGCATGACCAGCGCCTGCACGTCGTCGGGAGAGACGAAGTCCCGGCCGCGGAGGGCCGCGAGGGCCTGCGCGGTGTGGTAGAGGGCCAGCGCTCCGCGCGGACTCGCGCCCAGCGCCACCGCCGGGTCTCCGCGCGTCGCGCGCGTCAGTTTCAGGATGTACGTCTCCATCGCCTCGCCGACGTGCACCCCCCGGCACGCCCGCGCCATCGCCAGGACGTCCTCGCCCGACGCGACCGGCTGCAGCTCGTCGAGCGGGTCGCGCTCGCGGAAGCGGCGCAGGATGGCGCGCTCCTCTTCGCTCTCGGGATAGCCAATGGTAAGGCGGAGCAGGAAGCGGTCGAGCTGGGCCTCGGGCAGAGGGAAGGTGCCTTCGAGCTCGATGGGGTTCTGCGTGGCGAGGACGAGGAAGGGGCGCGGCAGCGGGCGGGTGACGCCGTCCACGGTGATCTGCCGCTCTTCCATGGCCTCCAGCAGCGCCGACTGGGTGCGCGGCCCCGCGCGGTTGATCTCGTCCGCCAGGACGATCTGCGCCATGACCGGCCCCGGGCGGAAGTCGAATTCGCCCGTCTTCTGGTTGAACACGTTCACGCCGGTGATGTCCGAGGGCAGCAGGTCGGGCGTGAATTGCAGGCGCTGAAACGAGCAGCCGAGCGAGCGGGCAAGGGCCTTCGCCAGTTTGGTCTTGCCCAGGCCGGGCGCATCTTCGATGAGCACGTGGCCTTCGGTGAGCAGGGCGGCGAGCAGCAGCTCCACCGTCTGCGCTTTGCCCACGATCACGCGAGCGATGTTCTCCTGGATGACGCGGGCGAGGAATTGGACAGTGGGGGTCAAGGCAGTTTCTCTCGCTTGAACACCAGCCGGAAATGCTCCCGGTCAACCAAAAAATCCACCAGCTCCCAGCCCTTCTCGCCCACCAGGTTGCTGAACTCGTACAGCGTCTTATCCGCCCACTGTTCGCTGACTTCCTGGCCGTTGGCGTAGCGCGGCCGCCAGTCGTCGTTCTGGTAATCGCAGGTGACGAAGAGGTATTCCCATTTTTGCATCTCGCGCCTCACGGAGCCTTGATTGCCAGCGGCAAATATACCCGATAGCCGGAAATCGTGAAACCGACCCGAACTGTGTTGCCTTCCGCGTCGGTCACGACCACAGCGCCGTTCTGTCCAATGACGAGGCTCAGGTCGCTCGTGTCCATGCCGTAACGTCCATTCGCATCGGCGGTGACGCTGCGCGTGAGCGAAGCGTAGCCATAAGGCTCAGGTCCAAAGTGGGCCTGGACCAGGCTGTGAGGCAGCGCTATTCCTTCCAGCGCCCTGCGTCTATAGTCATGTTGCGCGGTGACGAGAGGCACGCTGTAAGTTGTCACCCCCGCGGAGGTGCTACGTATCAATTGGTCGCCAGGTTCAATCGGACGCTGAAAACAAAGCGAGAGACCGCCGTCGAGGGATGCCGTGAGCGTGAGGGTTTCCTGAGCCGATAACGTGACAATCGTCTGGCCGGGCGTCTCGGCGAAGCCGCTCAGGCAATTTGAGCCGAGCGTGACGTTCCAGCGTGCGGCGGAGAAGTTGAGGATGGTCTGGTTGCCCTCGGCATCGAAATGGGTCACGCTGCCATTCGTATATACCGATACAAATGAACTGGAGAACGAGGCAGTGTACGCGCCTGTGGTTGTAGCCGTGACGATTTGCGAGTTATCCTCCCATCCGTAATAACTTGGTCCGAGAGTGACTTTGAGTCTGGAGTTCGGCGGGGCCTGCCCGGTGACGGTTTTCGTCGCCCAACCGAGCCGGGCGGTCAAGGCGGGAAGCGTCATTCGCAAAATCTGTCCCGACGTCGTGACGGTCACGCTGTCGCCCGGCGTCAGCACAGGCGGGGCAAAGGAAAAATCGCCAAATGTGGATGTGTAGCCGGTGATAACGCGAGTGTCTGACGAAAGAGCAAGGGTATAAGGCGCAAGGGGCGGCAGCATTCCTTCCAGGTTCGATTGATAAAGCGTCGCGCGCATCACGGGCGCAATCCCATAGGCATAGAAATTGCCCGGGGCCGAGACCTGCACGCGGTCGCCTGGGATCAGCGCATGCACGTCGGCCAGGTTGGCCGTGTAGAAACCCTGGGCGCTGACGGTCGTCGTCACCAAATCAAAATAACTCTTGAAAGGCCCGGTAACCAGCGCGAGCGAAAGAACGGCCCCTGGCGGGGCCCGGCCCGTGACCCTGCTCGCCGCCGGGTCGAGCACGACGGTCAGCGTGGGGATGGTGATCGTGGATAGCGAGCCGGCGGACAGGTTCGCCTGGAAGGGAGCAGGCGTGGCTGTCCAGGCGCTTGCCTGGACTTCAATCTGGTCGCCCGGCTGAATTGAGATGGGCCGCCCGGTAGAGTCATACAGCATCCAACTGAAATAGTAGAAGTCGGGCGGTATCGTCGTCTCGGCTTTGATCTGCCCCTGAGCGTCGCGCAAGCGGAGGGTGGCGCCAGGGCAGTTGCTAACCCCTCTTGAAAAGGAGATTAAGTTACCGCCGATTTGCGCTCCCTCTATGAATGGTTGACAACTTAGTGGCGGAAGACGAAAGACGCGCACTATCGTATAGCCTTCCGGCGTTGTGTATTGCACCTGGCCGCTGGGATAACGTGGGAAGCCGCCCAGGCCGGTAAAATCTGCCGTGTATTGACCCTGGACAGTAGCCGTAACAACGAGTGTCACGCTGTTTGGGGGCCAGTAGGCGTCCGAGAGAGTGATGGTCAACGGCGCATTGGACGGGGCCAGGCCGGAGATGATGCTCGACTCAGGCTCAGCCTCGGCCGTCAGCAATGGGAGTGTATAGTTGAGTTGCTCCCCGCGCGGCGTCGTCAGCGTGATGACGTCGCCGCTGTCTAAACTGATCAGCTCTGGATAATCCACGTATGCCTTGAAGTAGCCGCTGCCGCCGGTTGTGAATTGGCGTTGGCCTTTGAGGTAGCCGCTCGGCCCCTGAATGGTGAGTGTGAGGGGCGTGACCGGGGCATCGAGCTGCCCCCACAGCCACGGGGCATAGTAGCCGCCTTTGTCGAATGTTCTGTCCTCGCCGAGGCGGATCCACAGATAGGGCACGGCGAAGCGCGCGTAAGTCTGGTGGCCCTCTGGCGAGGTCACAATGGCTGCGCCATAGTCGGCGGGGCCGAGGGGGAGGGCGGCGGTGTAGTCTCCGGCGCCTGTGGCCGTCACGACTGCGCGAGCGGCTGGCGTCTCGTCCCACAACGATTCGTCGCTGTAATAGTAATCATCCAGACTCAAGATCGGCCCTTTGAAATTTAGCACCTCGACAGACTGCCCGGCCGGCGCCTCGCCGAGGACCTGCCCATTCGCCCGGTTGGAATGCGCCGTGACCGTCAGCACAATCATCGCGAATGTTTGCCCGGCGGCAGCGGCGGTGATCTGGTTGGTCGGCCGGATGGCGGCCCGGCCAAGCCCACCGTAATATGAGTCGAGGTCAAACCAGCCGTCTTTTCGGGTATAAACAGAGAGATTGGTCACGACCGCGCCACTGGAGTCGGTGACGGTGATCTCGACGCCGGAGTTCGGCGCGGCCATGCCCGACACCGCCGGCCCATCCGCCTGGACGATCAGGAACGGCGCGACGAAGCGTGCGTAGACCTGGCGGCCTGGATCGGCGGCATAGATCACGTAGCCGGTATCGCGTGGGCGCAGGTCAACCGTCGGGGATACGACAACCGCGTAACTGCCGTTAGCGTCCACCGACGCGGTTTGAGTGTAAATCGTGTTCGGGGCATCGAACGGGAATAGATAAGTTGTGACAGATTCGTTCGCCGGCCCGGCGCCGTACAGCGTGTCACTCTCAGGCGCGGCCAGGCCGCTCAAAGTTGGAATGGTCAGGCTGACGACCGCGCCTGTCTGCTCCACCCACACCACATCGCCCGCCTGGAAACTTCCGCTTTCATAGCCGTATGGGGTGATCCAGGGATGCGCGAGATAAAAGAAGCCGCCGGAATCTAGCGCGGGCGGCGCAGTCGCATACGCCACGCGCTCAGCGCCGCGCGTCACGCTGATGACGACGGTGGCGAGCGACGAGACATGTCCAGCCACGAAGCCATCCGTCAGGTTGACGTTGATCGAGGGCGAGGCCGCTTGCAGGTTGACCGACTGGGGATTTTGCCTGGCGTGGACGAGGGCCAACCAGCGCGCGTCGGGGGC
>DAOTXG010000522.1:0-9403 GCA_034435515.1 Anaerolineales bacterium | reverse complement strand
CTCCTGCTGTCATTTCCTTTGCATGTATCAGAAATTGTATCCGAAATTGTTGGGCGCTTGGGATTTTCGTCCGGCAGTCGAGTGCCCATTGAGCAGTCTTCAGTAGGATGCAACGAGCTAACCTCTGCTGTTTCTTTGGCAACTCCTCAACGCTATCCAAAAATAGCTCCAGTGTTTTACGTATAGGCCATGTTGTTAGGTCGCTAATGTTACGAAGATTATCAAGCCCTGACTGCGAATATACCTTTTGGGGGAACATACGCAGGTTGATGCTAGATGCAACATCCTCTGACCAACTCAGGACGTTTGAGAGGTCATTATCTGAGAATACAGTTGTTTTTACTCTCGCAATGTAAATTGCTAGGCTGTTGATATCTGTGCCAACTGCAGGTCTCCCTAATATCCGCGCCTCGACTAAAGTTGTTCCACCACCCACAAAGGGATCAAGCACAAGATCCCCTGGCTGACTGAAGGCTTGTATGGCAGCCCTAGCAAAGAGGGGTGAGAAGCGCGCTGGATAACGATAGAAGTTATGCGTAAGCCCAACGATAGGCTCACGGCTATGGACGGCTTCAAGAAATTTAGCTTCTAAAAGCTTGCTCATGGGCGAAGAGTATAGATTGAAGAGTCATCTGACGCAAGGCGAACAAAGGTGCAACAAAACCCTGTGACCTCACCTCGGCTGCCAAGTGGGACGCATATTGAAGAAGTGACCTAATTCGCGCAACCCCCTCCAGGGGAAAAGGTAAACCCTCCCCTTTCCCATAAGGAGAAGGGCTGGGGCGAAAGCCTGTTGGCCGAGGCCAAAACGGAGGTGGAGCGGATGAGTGAGGAGAAATGAGACGAGACCCCGAAGGTTTCTGAAACCTTCGGGGTCTGTTTATGCCCTGTCCGCAAAGTCCGCCAGATACCGAAACGTGTTCTTCATCTCGCCCGCCATCACGCTGTCGAGCAGGCGCAGCAGGCGGCGCAAAACGACGCCAATGCCGCTTTGCTCGGCGACGATGATGCCGTAGTGTTCGCGTCTGGCCTGCTCCCATTTCTGGGCGAGGGGCTTGAGAAACTGCGCGAATACCGGGCGGCGTTGATTGTGGCGCGGTGAGGGGAAAGAGCACGTGTGGCCGCGCCCGAAATGGGCTACAATAGCAGGGCGAACGCAGAAGAAAGGTAGACTGATTATGTCTCAAACCGTCACGCTGACCCTCCCCGACAAGTTGTATAGCCCGGTGCGGCGCATGGCCGAGGCCACTCACCAACCTATCGAAGAGGTGTTGCTCACAGCCCTGCAAGCCACCTTGCCGCCGCTCGATGGATTGTCGCCCGACCTGGCGAATGCGCTGACGCCGCTGGAGGCCTTGACCAATGAAGCGCTGTGGGCCGTGATGCTCGAAACCGTGCCCGTGGAGCAACAGCGTGCGCTCGACGATTTGTTGCGGCGCAACCAGGCCGAGGGCCTCAGCGAGGCTGAACGCGACCAGTTGACTGCCCTGCAGCGCGCTGCCGATCTGGTCATGTTACGCAAAGCCCGCGCTGCCGTGCTGTTGCGGTTTCGGGGCCAGCGTCTGCCCACCCTCTCGGAACTGCGTCAACTCACTTTCCGGAAATTGTGGTCACACGCCGCTTATGGGTGAGCGCTGGTTGGTGGCCACCACGCGATTGATCGCAGACTGCTGAACAGGGGGTAGCGTTGATGGGTGTTTCCAAGAAAAACTTCGAGGCCAGGATTGAACCCGCCCTACTGGCTGGCGGCCCAAACGCGCCCAAAGATCTGAGAGCTGCGGGGTCTGTTTAGGCCCTGTCCGCAAAGTCCGACAGATACCGAAACGTGTTCTTCATCTCATCTGCCGTCACGCTGTCGAGCAGGCGCAGCAGGCGGCGCAAAACGACGCCAATGCCGCTTTGCTCGGCGACGACGATGCCGTAGTGTTCGCGTCTTACCTGCTCCCATTTCTGGG
Organism: Anaerolineales bacterium; assembly: GCA_034435515.1. Classification (GTDB taxonomy): domain Bacteria; phylum Chloroflexota; class Anaerolineae; order Anaerolineales; family UBA6663; genus DATDRS01. The sequence continues at coordinate 7,448 of DAOTXG010000522.1, read as the reverse complement.
CGAGGGGCTTGAAGTCCTTTTCGTTGTGCGTCAGGATGGCGCGCTTGTTTTCGGTCGCGTAAGTCAAGTGCTTCTCGTCATCCCACTCTGAGCCAGTGTGTCCTAATTCCCACGCCGAGATTGCGTCGTATCCCTCCACGCGGAGCAGGGCCGGCAGGCGGCGATAAACATCCTCGTCCAGGTACAGGCTGATGAAGAGCGCCACAGGTTCAGCGGACATTCTCTTCACGCTTGCGCCGGGCGTACTCCACTTGCTGTTGGCGGCTGATGCGCCGCATCTCGTCACCTGTCGCGGCGTGCCCGGCAAGGATGGCTTCCATCTCTTCTCGATGGTCTTCGTAATAACTCAGCGCGTCGTACACATGCGCCAGCGTCAGGCCTCCGCCGTGGTCATCCACAATTTGTTGCGGCGTCAATCCCTGCCGTGTCAGTTCTACGATTCCACGCACGGTCTTCGGCACCTCGCCGACAATTGGCTCTCCGCCCAGCTTGCCGGGGATGCGGATGATGTAGGGGTGGTCGGTCTCGATAACCGGCTTCGGCTCAGTCGGCGGGAGCGGAGGGGGCGGCGCGGCCTTGGGGTCTTTGGGCCCGAACTTCATTTTGAGATAGCCTTGTACCCACTCCTCGCGCTCGGCCAGTTTCTCGGCGAGAGTCTTGTCTATTTCTGCCTGGTTGTCGAAGTAAAAACTCAAGGCGCTGTGCACCTGGGCGAGCGTGAGTTTCACTTCCTGCTCTTCCCAGAAAGCCTTCACGATCGCTTCAGCCGTCATTCCGCGCTGGAAGAGTTCGACCACCGCCCACACGGTCTTATACGGCCCGCGAATGAGCGGCGTGCCCCCCTGCACTTCGGGAATGCGGACGATGTGCGGATGCGCCGTCTGAATGATGCGCTCCTCGTCGGCGGCGTAAGGCGCGGCCGGCTCGCGCACGGCCTGGGCCGCGCTGGTCGTCGCCGCCAACTGTTTCACCGCCTCGGCCAGCCGCTTCACTTCGTTCTCCAGCCGCTCCAGGCGTTCGATGATTTGAGTACGTTCCGCTTCAGTCATTGCCCATACTCCCGAGTATACGGATGGTACGGATTGGCTCGGTTATCGCAGAGAAATCCGTGCGCTCCGCGGTCCGCGCTGATCCGTGTCCCAATTTTCGCACACTTGCCACTCAATCGGACTTGCCCTCCAGCAGTTCCCTGATTTCCGTCAACTCTTCCGGCGTCAGCGCCCACCCGGCGGCGGCCGTGTTCGCCGTCACCTGCTCGGGGCGGGTCGCGCCGGAGATGACCGAGCACACCTGCGGCTGGGCGAGCAGCCACGCCACCGCCAGTTCGCCGGTTGTGTGGCCGCGCGCCTCGGCAAACGCCCGTAACTTATCCAGGATGTCGAAGTTCGAGTCGATGAGATACTTCTGCACGTAGGCGCTGCGCTCGCCCCGGCTGCCGCGCGGCGGCGGCTCGCCGCGCCGGTATTTGCCGGTCAGGAAGCCGCCCGCGAGCGGGAAGTAGGGCAGGACGCCCACGCCCGCCCAACGGCAGTAGGGGATGAGTTCCCGCTCGATCTTGCGCTCCAGCATGTGGTAGTGCGGCTGGATGGTCACGAACGATTCCCACCCCCGCATTTCGGCCAGGTCGTTGGCGCGGCACAACTGCCAGGCCGCGAAGTTGCTCGCGCCGATATAGCGCACCTTACCCGACCGCACCAGGTCGTCGAGGGCGCGCAGCGTCTCCTCAATCCGCGCGCCCTCGTCCCAATTATGCACCTGATACAGGTCAATGTGGGCGGTCTTCAACCGGCGCAGGCTGGCCTCGACAGCCTGCTGCAGGTGATAGCGAGAGGTGCCCCGGTCGTTTGGCCCCTCGCCCATGGCGCCCTGGAACTTGGTCGCCAGCACGACGCGGCCCCATTCCCCGGCCAGCGCGTCGCCCAAAAACTCCTCCGAACCGCCCCGGTTCCCGTACACGTCGGCGGTGTCGAAGAAATTGAGGCCGAGGTCGAGCGCGCGATGCACGATGGCCCGCGCGCCCTCGCGGTCTACGACGCCTCCGAACTGATTGCACCCCAACCCAACAGCCGAGACCTTGACTCCGGCGCGTCCCAGATTACGGTATTCCATGCGAAGTGACCTCCTATGTTGAGATATTATGGCGGGTGGTTTTTCAACGGACTGAACGGATATACCGGATCTTTTTCCGTGCAATCCGTTCAATCCGTTGACAAAAAGGCTGTAAGTGCAACTGGAAACTGCTCTAAACCGGCGTCTTACTGAGGTATCGCGCAAACGCCTCGCGGCGCAGAAAGAAGAATACCAGAAAACAGGAGAAGAACCCGCCCAGGTGCGCCCAATAATCCACCCGGCTCTCCATCTGATAGATCAACAGGCGATAGGCCGCGATCAACTGGAGGAACAGGAAGTAAAAGACAATCCAAAAGGCCTGCAACTTGGGCAGGAGCGGGACCGGCCCCAACAGGATCAGCGTCCGAATCTTCCCGCCGGGGAACAATAACAGATAGGCGCCCATCACGCCAAAGAGCGCCCCGCTGGCGCCGATGGACGGGATAGACGAATTGTAGCGGAAAAGCGTGCTGATGATATCCGCGCACAGGCCGCTGGCCAGGTAAAAGCCGAGGAAGCGCCACGCGCCGCAGGCGTCCTCCACCCGGCGGCCAAACACCCACAGCGCGTACATGTTGCCTGAGAGATGCAAGATGTCCCCGTGCAAAAACATGGCCGTGAGGCTCGACAGCGCCCCGCCGCCCGTTTGCCCCAGGATCATCTGCGGAATGGAGCCGAACGCGCGCCGGAACAGCAACACATAGAAAGCCACGTTGGTCGTTTCCCACACCCGGTCGTCAATATACAACACCAGCGCATTGACGAAGATGATGGCCAGCGTCATCACCGGCAAAGGGCCGCCGTAGCGGTTCGGCTCGGTATCGTTGAGGGGAAACATGACGTCGGCCTAGCGCAGAACAAAAACATCCATCCGCAAGCGCTCAACCGCGCTGAGCAGCCACAAGACGTAGGGGACAAGCGCTGCCGTCCAGCCCAGCCGGCTCAACACCTGCCGGGCCAGCGCTTCACTACCCCCGCCTGGTTCCCAGAAAAGCATCAGCCACAGCGGATGGCGGGGTTTCAGGCTGGTCATCACGATCAGAAAACTGCCGAGCAACACGCTCAGCGCGCCGAGCGCCAGGATCGGCGAGATGCGCAGCGGGTTCAACCCGCCCTGGATAAAAATCAACAGGGTGTACAACACCGGCAGGCCGAGTGAGAGCCGGAGGAGTGTGACCGTCGGCGAGATGACGCGGATGGAGGAGTTCGAGTGCCGGGCCTGCAATTCGGCGAAGCGCTGCCCGGCCTCGTCCCGCTCCTCGGGCGAGCGCGCCTCCGCGTCGGCGGTGAGATAGGCCGTCATCGCCCGGTTCACGTCGCCGCGCTGCTCGTAATAAACTCCCAGGACGAGCGGGTTCTTCCGCAGACGGCGCAGACGGTTCAGCCTGGACTGCGCCGGGCGGCGGCGCGGGTCGAGGGCCAGGACGTTCTCCAGCGCGGCGATCTGATCTTCCACATCTGGGACCAGATCGCTCAACAGGAACCAGGCGCGCGGCTGGCGCTCGTCTTCCCGAACCAGTTGCAGCAACAAATCGAGCGCCTCCGGCCTGCGCCGGGCGCGCAGCGCCTGGCGGGCCTGCTGCCACAATGCCTGCGACCGGGCCGCCTGCTGCGCGCGCGCCGCCTGTTGTTTGCTCCGCAGGTCCTCCAGCCGCGCGCGGGCGGCCGTGTTCCCCGGGTTGATCTCCAGCGCCTTTTCGAGCGCGCCAATGCGATCCTCCCAGCCGCTGCCGACCTCGCTCAGCCACAGCCAGGCCAGTTCGTTGCGCGGCTCGGTCTTCACGACGCGCAGGAACATCGCGCGCGCCTGCTGCGGGCGTCCGGCTTTGGCGGCGGTGATCGCCTGGCGCAGGAGGTCGGGCGAGTCCATCTCACAGATGGGCTTTGACGGCTTCGGCGGCTTCGCGCGTCATGCCCTTTACACTCAGCAGCTGCTCCAGCGTGGCCTCGCGGATGCCGTCGAGCGAGCCGAAGCGTTTAAGCAGCGCCTTGCGCCGCGCCGGGCCAATGCCGGGGATCGCGTCGAGCTGCGAGGCGAGGCCGATCTTGCCCCGGCGCGAGCGGTGATGCGTCAGCGCGAACCGGTGGGCCTCGTCGCGCACCCGCTGGACGAGATACAGGCCCTGTGAGCGGCGCGGGAGCAGGATGGAGGCGGATTTGCCCGGCAGGAAAATCTCCTCCTGCTGTTTGGCCAGCCCGCACACTGGCACGCGGTCGGACAGTTCGAACGCCTTGAGCACCTCGACGGCTACACCCAGCTGACCTTTGCCGCCGTCAATGATGAGCAGGTCCGGGAGGCGGGCAAAACTCTCGTCGGCTTTCTGGCCGGGGCGTCTTTGGGAATTGGGGGAACTGGGGGAACTCAAGGCCATTCCCGGCTGTTCTTTCCAGCGCCGGAAGCGCCGCGTCAGCGCTTCCTTCATCGAGGCGAAATCATTCGGGCCTTCGACCGATTTGATGTTGAAGCTCCGGTAGTGCGCCTTCTTCGGCGCGCCCTGCTCGAAGACGACCATCGAGGCGGTGACGGCGGTGCCCTGCGTGTTCGAGATGTCGAAGCACTCGATGCGGTTGGGCGGGTTCGCCAGGCCGAGCGCCGCCTGCACCTCCGCCAGGGCCTGGGTCTGCTTGTTCGTGTCGGCTTCCCACTGGGCCTTGAGCGCGGCGAGGGTGTCGGCGGCGTTCTCGGCGGCCATCTCGACCAGGTCTTTCTTCGTCCCCCGGTGCGGGACGGTCAGCGCAGTCTTCTCGCCGCCCCGCTTGCTGTTCAGCCACTCGTTGATGATGCGCGCTTCTTCGATTTCCTCGGGCAGGAGCACTTCGGGCGGCACGTAGGCGGCTTCGTCGTAGAACTGCTTGACGAACTGCTCGACGATCTGCGCGCCGCTCTCGTCCGCCGTCCCCTCCAGCACGAAATACTCGCGCCCGATCAGTTTCCCGGCCCGGATGAAGAACACCTGCACGCAGGCCTCGCCATTCGAGCGCGCGAAGGCGATCACGTCCGAATCCACCTGCTCGGCGCTGATGACCTTTTGCTTCTCGACCACGCGCTCGATGGCGACGAGCTGATCGCGCAGCGCGGCGGCCTTCTCGAACTGCAGCGCCTCCGAGGCCTTGAGCATCTCGTCTTTGATCCGGGCGACGACCGGCTCGGTGTGGCCGCGCAAAAACCGGCACAGGTCGTCAATCATCGCGCGATATTCTTCTTTCGTGCTCGCGCCAATGCACGGCGCCAGGCAGAGCTTGATGTCGTGGTACAGGCAGGCGCGTGGGTCGTGGCCGGTAATCACCCGGTCGCAGGTGAGATAAGGGAAGATGCGCCGGAGGACGTAGAGCGTCTGGTGCACGGCCCACACGCTGGTGTAGGGGCCGAAATACTTGGAGCCGTCCTGTTCCATCCGGCGGGTGACGGTGACGGTCGGGAACGGGTCGGCGTAGTGGACTTTGATGTAGGGATAGCGCTTGTCGTCCTTGAGGCGGACGTTGTATTTCGGGCGGTGCTTCTTGATCAGATTCATTTCGAGGATGAGCGCCTCGAGCTCGGAGCCGACGATGATGTAGTCCAGGTCGGCGATGCGCCTGACCAGTTCGCGCGTCTTAGGCGAGTCCACCGTCTCGTGGAAATACGAGCGGACGCGGCTGCGGAGGTTGACCGCCTTGCCCACGTATATGATCTTGCCCGCGCCGTCCTGGAACAGGTAACAGCCGGGCTTGGCAGGGACGGTGTCCAGTTTTTGCTGGAGGGTTTCAGAAAGTGTCATCAGCGTTTCCTGGCCGCGGCGACCACCCAGGGCGCGGAGAAGCCGTCAACAGTGAGAGATTATATTCCAGATACCCGTGCTAAGAGAAGGGCATAGCGTATAATAATCGAAGGCTCAATCTGGATTTCAAGGAGCTCTGTCAACGAATATCCAACGAATAAACGAATGAGCTTCAGCGCGTCATTGAATTCGCTTACACGAAGCGGTTGCCAATTCGTTGACAGTTTGCCTGACCTCTGGAAACGCGTCGAGAGCCTAAGCGAAGACGTGCTTAAGGCACTCTTGAGGTAGCGCATGTTGACTCAGCGGGCTGACTTGACGTTTAGGCACAATCTCAAACAGGGCCGGCATGGCTGGCTGAGGCTGACGCCGGCTTACTCCGTCAAAGCAGTCACGGAAATCTTGGAGCGCTTCGAAGCGCCGGGGCGCATTCTTGATCCATTCTCGGGCACCGGCACAACGGGCCTGGTCTGCGCTGAACGCAGCCTCGATTGTGATCTGGTTGAACTCAACCCATTCCTCGTCTGGCTCGCGGCCGCGAAAACCCGGAATTATTCTGCGGACGAACTGGATATGGCCTGGCAGTTAGTCAACCAGATCGTGGCCGACGCCCAAAGGTTGAGTGGTGAGGCAGACCTCTGGACTCCTCCTCTTCACCAAATCGAGCGCTGGTGGCCTCCGCAACGGTTGTCCACGCTCAGCCAGATTTTCTGCGCCCTGCAAGCCGCGTGCGCTGCGGCGCCAGAAACGGTTATTGATCTTCTTTTGATCGCTTTCTGCCGCCTCTTGATTGACTGGTCAAACGCCGCCTTCAACCACCAGTCCATGTCCTTCAAGGACGCCAGTGCGCCTTCCTTATTTGCCTCCAGTGAGCAAACGCTGATGCTGGAATCTTTTATCCGACAAATCCAGCTGGTGATCAAAGCCGCTGAGGCGCCTGTCAGGGGACGGGTCACGGTTAAGCGAGGCGACTCGCGGCAAGTCAACACCGTAGTGACAGGGCCGTACCATACGGTGATTACCTCGCCTCCTTATCCTAATCGCATCAGTTATATCCGCGAGCTTCGCCCGTATATGTATTGGCTTGGCTACCTGACGGACAGGCGCGAAGCAGGTGAACTGGACTGGCAGGCCATCGGTGGAACGTGGGGAATCGCCACCAGCCGCTTGCAGCAATGGAAGCCAGGTGATCTAAGCATTCAACAGGAAGGTTTTGACGTTATCGTCGAAAAAATTGCTGAAAACAGCCCGATCCTCGCGCGCTATGTACATAAATATTTTGAGGATATAGTCTGTCACTTGCAAAGCCTCAGGCCCGTCCTTGCCCCCGGTGCACGTCTCTATTATATCGTCGGCAATTCCAAGTTCTACGACACGCTGGTGCCGGTTGAGCGCATTTACGCCAGCCTCTTCGAGCAAATGGGCTTTAGCGAGGTGCGGATTAAGTCTCTAAGAAGTAACTGCCCAGGCCTATAGCTGGGGCATATAGGGCTGGCCAACGAAAACGCTGGTGAGCCCATCCAGGACCGAATAGCCTTGTTTACGCAACGTCGAGAGGTAGCCGCGAATGCGGCAGAACTG
>DAOTXG010000521.1:0-3806 GCA_034435515.1 Anaerolineales bacterium | reverse complement strand
GCCCAGCGTCTCCGGGCGGCGGTCGGGTAGTTTGGACATGGTCGGCTCCTGTGGCAGGGCAATCTGGCAGATTGCCCTACGTTTAGGACAAGATACAATCTTGTCCTACAGTTCTCTTTCCAAGACCGAGACGGTGACGTAGGTCCCAGTTCCAGCGTGACTATGAGTTGCCCCGCGTTTGGCGTTCTTTATCTGCAAGATCGGGTTTCCGAAGTGTTTGGCGATGGTTCCCTGTAGCTGCCAGATGGCGAAGACGTTTTGCATCAGGCCCGTCGCGCCCACCGGGTGGCCGCAGGCGATGAGGCCGCCCGAGGGATTGACCGGGCAAACCGGTTTGTCGGGCAGGTTTAGCCCGTAATCAATGCCTGGCATGAACGCCTTGCCTGAGGCGGCAAATGGGCCGCCTTCGCCGTAGCGGCACAGCCCGAGGTCTTCGTACGTCTGAATTTCGCTCGAGGTGTAGGCGTCGTGCAATTCGATGAAGTCGAGCTCGTGCAGCGGGTCGGCGAGGCCCGCGTGTTTCCAGGCCATGTTGCCGGCCGTGCGGCCTGCGCGGAACGAGTGGACGCCCGGATAACGGAAGCCCCTATCCCAGAGTTGCCGGTAATATGCGCGCGTCTCATCCGAAGACTTTTCTAACTCCGTCGCGTAGCGCCGGATAAAATAGTCATAGTCCATGTGCGGGCGGTCGGCCATGCGCATCGCATCTGTCCCGCGCCCGATGCCCGTCACCTTCACCAGCGGGCGCGGAATCTTCGCCCCGGCCTGTTCGAGTTTCTGCAACCCTTCTTCCGAGCACAAAATCGCCGCCGCCGCGCCGTCGGACATCACGCAAATATCCAGGCGGGTGAGCGGCCAGGCGACCATCGGCGCACCCCGAATGTCTTGAAGCGTGTAGCGGTTGCGCTTCTGGGCGTAAGGGTTGTGATAGGCGTTGAGGTGGTTCTTCACCGAGACGTGCGCCATCTGCTCGACGGTCGTGCCGAACTCCTTCATGTGGCGCGTGACCATCATCGCGTAATAGCCGGAGTAGAACCCGCCGACCGGGTAATCGAAACTCACGTCCGAGGCGAGGGCGATGAACTCATTCCCCTTCCACGTCTCCACGTGGCTCATCGTCTCGAAGCCATAGGCCACGCAGATGTCCATGTGCCCGGAGGCCACTGACTTCCACGCCTCCTGGAAGCATAGGCCGCCCGTCGCGCCGCCGCCTTCCACCCGATGGCTGGGCTTGGGGCACAGGCCGAGGTAGTCCTGCGCCATGATGCCGGACATCAGTTGACGCTGGAAGTGGTCGGAGAAGTACGAGGCGACCGAGCCGTCTACCAGTTCGGTGAACTGCTCGAAGGTCAGGCCAATGTCCTGAATGGCGTAGTCGTAAGCCTCCTTGACGACGGCCTGAAACGTCTTATCTGGGCGGGCTTTGGCAAATTTGGAGACCCCACCCGAGATGGCGTAGACAATTGGGGGCATGAAGCAAACCTCCTGTGTTATGACAGCGAGAGAAGACCAGCGCCCTTGAGCGTAAGCAGAGAGGAGGGGGCTGAAAAGTGTCAATCGCCACGAAAATACGGGATGTTTGGCACAGAGGGGGCGTTGTGGGGTGTTTAGGAGGTGAGTGCGGGAGAGAATAAGTCGCGCCTCAGTTGATTCAAGGGTACAATCCCTTTGCTGCTCGGAGGAATTCGCCATGCTTATCACTACTCCCACCGAAATCAAATCGGTAGCCTGGGAAGGCGAACTGATGGCGGCCGGAATCATCCGAGCGCCCACGCACATTCAGCGCCCGGTCGTCTCCATTGGACAGACGGAAATCTGGCCGGTGGCCGACGCTCTTGAGAGTGAGACGGGCAAAAAGTGGGTCGCGCCGTTGGGCGACGCTAAATACTGGTTAGTACGCCTCGCCTGCACCTTGCGCGAACCGCCTGGCGCGCAGACCATTGCCGCTGCGACACAAGCGCTCTATTTGCGGCAGCGGCCCCACGCGGCGGACGCGAAGAGCGTGTATGCCCAACAGTTGTTCCCCTTGCGCCTGGGCGCGGAAGACAAAACCGAATTCAACGTGACGCTTGGACCAGAATTGGGGTTCGCGGATGGTTCGAGCGTCAAAGCGGGCGAAGCCGGGGTGAAGATTGAGTATCGCAAGGTGTTTCCCGTGATACTGTGCAGACCGAGTTCGGGCCGATTAAATTTGGCGCGCCGGAAGAGGCAAAGGAACATACGGCGTTTACGCTGCCGTGAGGATGGACACTACAGCGAATTGGGGAAGAAACGAATTGGAGAAGCCAGCGTGAGGACTACAACGAATGGTGGCGCGAGAAATTCGTTATATCCCCAATTCGTTGTAGTATTGTCCCATGACTCAACTCATCCACCCCGAACTCAGCTATACCGTGCGCGCTGTGTTGCTCGACGTGTACAATGCCCTCGGCCCCATGCTGGAAGAGAAACACTACGAGAGCGCCATTGCCCTGGGGCTGGAGAAACGTCACGTCATCTGCGAGACGCAGAAAACCTTTGAAGTGTACTACGAGGGTGAGCGCGTCGGCCTTTACTATCTGGACGTGTGGGTGGAGGGCGGGAAGATTCTGGTCGAAGTCAAAGTCGCGCCGCGCATTGCGCCTCTGCACAAGGCCCAGGCCATTTCGTATCTCAAAGTCTCCAATGCGGACCTGGCCATTGTGGCCAATTTTGGCGGCCCCTCGTTTGCCGACCAACGCTTGCCAAACTTCGTGCGGGACAAACGGCCAGAGTTTGTATGGAAACCTCAGCCCACAACGGCCGACCTGCTCTACCCCGACCTGACCGAAGCGATACGCCGCGCGTGCCACCGGGTCCATTTTGTGTTGGGGCCAGGCTTCTTGCATCAAGTCTATCGTCGCGCCGCCATGATTGAACTGCGGCGAAACGGTCTGGGCTACGACTATCTCAAGCAATTGCCCATTGAATACCAGGGCCATTTGCTCGGCTATCAAGACGCGCGGCTGATTTTGGTCGAGAAAAAAGTGTTGCTGGCCGTTTTTGCGCTGCAGGAAGCGAATGAAACCCTGATGTCGCAACTCAAAACGCGCCTGCGCCGTTTGAACGTCAAGCTTGGATTGCTAGCGAATTTCCACGGCACGCAGTTGAATGTAACGCCTGTCCGCATCAAGTAGACACGCTGCATCAACTGAAATGCTGGCTGGCCCGCACAGTAAATTCGCTCCTTCCCCAATTCGCTGTAGTGATTATGGTCTGGATTGCTGACTGACCGAAAATCTGAAATTCGTTCCTTCCCCAATTTGCTGTAGTGATTATGGTCTGGATCGCTGGCTGACCGAAAATCTGAAATTCGTTCCTTCCCCAATTCGCTGTAGTGGTTGCTCCCCTCCCACTATGCCTATCACTAACCTCCTCATCGCCAACCGCGCCGAAATCGCCGTCCGCCTCATCCGCGCCTGCCGCGAGATGGGCATCCGCGCCGTCGTCGTCTATTCCGAGGCCGACGCGAATGCGATGCACATGCGCGAGGCCGACGAGGCTGTGCTGATTGGCCCGCCCGCGCCGAAAGACTCGTATCTGAACGCCGGGCGCATCATCGAGGCCGCCAGGGCCGCCGGGGCGCAGGCCATCCACCCAGGCTACGGCTTCCTCTCCGAGAACGCGGACTTCGCCGAGGCCGTGCGCGCCGCCGGCCTCATCTTCGTCGGCCCCTCACCTGATGCAATTCGCAAAATGGGGAGCAAGACGAAGGCCCGCGCGCTCATGCGGCTGGCGGGCGTGCCGGTCGTGCCGGGCTATCACGGCGCGGCGGACGCGGGCTTCGC
>DAOTXG010000520.1:0-3270 GCA_034435515.1 Anaerolineales bacterium | reverse complement strand
GCGTACACCGTCGCCCCGAAGTTCTCCATGATGATTCGTCGGTAGGGCTTCTGGTAATAGGAGACTTTCACCATGTAGATTTCCAGGTCAATCCCGAAGAAGTTGCAGGCCATGGCCAGCGCGCTGCCCCACTGCCCGGCGCCGGTCTCGGTCGTCAAGGCTTTCGTCCCGGCTTCCTTGTTGAAGAACGCCTGCGCCACGGCCGTGTTCGGCTTGTGCGAGCCGACCGGCGAGACGCCTTCGTACTTGTAGTAAATGTGCGCCGGGGTGTCGAGCGCCTTCTCCAGCCGCACCGCGCGGTAGAGCGGCGAGGGCCGCCAGAGTTTGTAGACTTCGCGCACGGGTTCGGGGATTTCGATCCAGCGGTCGGGAGAGACTTCCTGCATAATCAGGCTCATGGGGAAGAGCACGCTCAGGAAGTCGGGGGTGACGGGCTGCAGGGTGCCAGGGTGAAGCACAGGCTGGGGCGGCACGGGCAGATCGGCGTTGATGTTGTACCACGCCTTTGGCAATCGGCTTTCGTCAAGCACGAACTTGTATCGGGCATTCATAGTGGGGTCTCCTGTGTAAAGTGGATTCTGCGTATCGCCTATCGCCTATCGCTCATCGCAAATTTCTTCCTGCCCGGACGCTACGCGATAAGCCATATGCGATAAGCCATATGCGATAAGCGATAAACCATATGCCAGATTTCGCCTACCTTTTCCGCGTATAAAGCGTGACAAACTGACGGCAGATGATTAAGCGGCACTCGTCACACTCCGGGCCGATTTCCTCCGGCGGCACTTTCTCGGTTCGGACTTCGAAGCCGAGTGAAGTGTAGAGTTCGACGTATTCGTCGAGCCGGCCCAGATCGGCCATAAAGCGGCGTTCCCAGCCTTCGGCCAACAGTCTCGGGTCGGCGGGCCGCTCAAAATCGGGCAGCCGCGGGGCCGGAGTCTCAATCGAGCAAGGGGCTTCTTCTTTAGGGAACATTCCGTCCCGGAGGAAATCGTTCATCCTGCACCTCCAGCCAAAACCTGATAATTTCGACAGTCTTACTCATAAATAAGAGAGCCAGCCTGGGTTCGGGCTGGCTCTCCGTGCGCCGCGATAGGTGATGTTGCGCCACAAGGGGTGCATGGATTGTCTCACGTCCGCCCATCAGGGCCTCGCAGTGTATTCTCGACAAACTCGTTGGAGCGCTCATTCAACAGGCTCCGGTATCCTTTGAATAACTCGGCCGCTTTCGCGCCCAGCCACCCCTCAGGCAAGAGCGCGGCGGGCAGGTTCGGGTCGAGGCGCGGAAATGGGCTGTATTCGTGCGTGATCCAAAATCGCTGCGCGAAACAGTGCGCCGCCGACAGGCTCTCGCCGCGCACCAGGCTCTGCGTGCATTTGTCGTACGCGGGTTCCCAGCGGGCAAGGAACCGGGCGTATTGCTGGTTCAGCCCTTTCAAATCCCAACAGCGCTCGACAATTTCCCGGTCGTCGCCGAGCGTCAGGCGCAGGCCGGAAAAGAGCTGGGCATATTCGCAGGCGTCGAGGTCATCCAGGAGCGTCTCCACCTCGGTCCGCCGGTCGTTGGCCGAAATCCACGTCCCTGGCGCGAGCCGCCCGAAACCGAGCCACGTCAGCCGCTTGCGCAGGTCGTTCCGTAGGGTGCGCTTGCTCTCCGGCAGCGAGTACACGACCATGTGCCAGCGGCCGTCCCATTCGAGCCGGCGCGGCTCGAAAATGCGCTGGCCGCCTTCGTCGAGAATCCGGCGCCCCCGCGGCGTCACGGTGTAGAAGCTGTGACGGCCTTCGCGCCCAGGCTTGAACCATCCCTTGCGCCTCATGCGGGAGAGCGTCGAGCGCGCGGCGCGCTCGCTCACGCCCAAGACCCCCAACATCTCCAGCAGGCTGGCCGTCCACACCTCCCCCCCGCGCGGCGTGATCACGTCGCCGAACAGGACGAGGATGATGAACTGCGTGCTCAGATGGGGACGCCTAGACATATGTCATTTTTAATTCACGTCGTCAAAGAAGTGAGACATATCCAGTCTAGCACGAAAAAGGACTTTGTCAATAGGCTACCGCCGATTCGCCAGGGCTTTTCCAAATTCGTGGGAGCGGTTTGTAACCGCGACATGCGCAAGCTTCACCAACCGCTATCGGGATGCTCGCCCCGGGCCACTGCCTGGACGATCAGGTCGCCGATTTCGCTCGTGCTCAACCCGCTCCGGGCGTCCACCGAGGGGATGCGGCGTGAACTGAGCAGATTGGCCATGGCGGACTCCACGCGCCCGGCGGCGCGTTTCTCGCCGAGGAAATCGAGCATCATCCCCGCCGCGGCGATTGCGCCGAGAGGGTTGGCGACGTTCTGCCCGGCGTATTTCGGCGCAGAGCCGTGGATCGGCTCGAACATGCCGTTCTTGTCTGGGCGGATGTTGCCGGAAGCGGCAATCCCTATCCCGCCCTGGATCATTGCGCCCAGGTCGGTGATGATGTCGCCGAACAGATTGGTCGTGACGATCACGTCATACCATTCTGGATTCTTCACCATCCACATGCAGCAGGCATCCACGTAGGCGTGATCCTGCTCTACGTCGGGATAGTCTTTCCCCACTTCGGCGAACGTCCGCGTCCAGAGGTCTTGAGCGCGCACGGCATTGGCCTTGTCCACCATGCTCACCCTGGGTTTGTGCGCCTCGCTGCCGCCGCGCACTCTCGCCCGCTCACGTGCCAATTCAAAAGCGTAGCGAATGATACGCTCCGTGCCTTTGCGAGTGAAAATCATCTCGGCGATTGCCACCTCGTCGGGCGTGCCTTTCTTAAAGATGCCGCCCACGCCGGCGTAAGCGTCCTCGGTGTTCTCCCGAACGACGATGAAGTCCACATCGGCTGGTTTCTTGCCCTTGAGCGGGCAGAGGTGCTCGGCGTAGAGTTTGACGGGCCGCAGATTGACGTACAGATCCAGCCCCAGGCGCAGCCCCATGATCACCGACCGCTCGACCAGACCCGGCTCGACGTCCGGGTGACCGATTGCGCCGAGATACACGGCGTCGAGCGCGCGCCACTCGTCAATCACCCGCTCCGGTACGAGCTCTTTCGTCTTGAGATAATACGCGCCGCTGTACGGGTACTCCACCAGCCTGACGTCGAACCCGTCCTGGACCGCGCGCAGGACTTTAAGCCCTTCGCCGACCACTTCCGGCCCGATGCCGTCGCCGGGGATGACGCCGATATTGTAGGTCATCATGGCGAGGGCATCGCCTCTATTCGGCGGCCGACCTCGGCCAGCGCCTG